>JAMFSG010000389.1 GCA_026225155.1 Verrucomicrobiota bacterium | reverse complement strand
TCGCCCCTGACACATTGGAGCAGACGAGCCTTTCCTACGATCTCGGCAACGGGGACAGTATTGGGCGGGTTGACTCAACTGTCTTTGCAGTGGGTTGGAATGAACATTATATCGTGGCAAAGCAACATCCGCAAAACAATCGAACCATCACGAATTTCTACTATTTAGAAATCTCCAAAGACAGCAAATACGCTGATCCTACGAACAGCGTTGTCGGGCCACTCACGGAACCTGAATTCATTCAGAAACAAAAAAAACTGAACTTACCCACTTTCAGCCGGATAATTAAAAGCCTTGAATGACGCCGCACATTTTTCATCTCTGAAATCCGCATCAAACTGTCCGTCCGCATTTTCTTTCCTTGATTTTCTTCGCGTCCGGCTTTTTCATCTGGCAAAACAAAACACTGAACTGAACCGAAAAATATGGCTTACAAGGACATCATCTCGCCCGCTGGCGGAAAAATCACCATCGCAAACGGCAAGCTTACCGTGCCGGAAAATCCCATCCTGCCGTTCATCCGCGGCGACGGCACCGGTCCAGACATTTGGGCCGCGAGCGAGCGCGTGTTCGATGCGGCGGTGCAAAAAGCTTATGGCGGCAAACGGAAAATTTCGTGGTTTGAAGTTTTCGCCGGTGAAGAAAGTTTCAAAAAATTCAACAACTGGCTGCCCGACGATACGGTCGAGGCGTTCAAGGAATATCTCGTCGGCATCAAAGGTCCGCTGACCACGCCCGTCGGCGGCGGCATCCGCTCGCTCAACGTCGCATTGCGCCAGATGCTTGACCTCTATGTTTGTCTGCGTCCCGTGCAATGGTTCACCGGCGTGCCGTCGCCCGTGAAGCATCCCGAAAAAGTGGACATGACGATCTTCCGCGAAAACACGGAAGACATTTACGCGGGCATTGATTTTGAAGCCGGCAAGGAAGCAGCGCTCAAGACGATCGAGTTTTTGAAAACCACTTTTCCGAAAGATTTCAAAAAAATCCGGTTCGGTGAAACGCCGGAAGTCGTCGGCATCGGTATCAAGCCCGTTTCCAAAACCGGCACGCAACGGCTGTTCCGCGCGGCAATGCTTTACGCGATCACGGAAAAGAAAAAATCCGTCACGATCGTCCACAAGGGCAACATCATGAAATTCACCGAAGGCGGATTTCGCGATTGGAGCTACGAACTCGCGAAGACGGAATTCGGCGCGGTGGAAATTGACGGTGGTCCGTGGTGCAAAATTCCCGAAGGCAAACCCGGCGCGGGCATCGTCATCAAAGACGCCATCGCGGACATCGCCTTGCAACAAGTGCTTACGCGCCCGACGGATTTTGACGTCATCGCGACGCTGAATTTGAACGGCGATTATTTGAGCGACGCGCTCGCCGCGCAGGTCGGCGGCATCGGCATCGCGCCCGGCGGCAATATCAATTACGTCACCGGCCATGCGATCTTTGAAGCCACGCACGGCACTGCGCCGAAATATGCCGGCAAAGATCAAGTCAATCCCGGCTCCGTCGTTTTGTCCGGCGAAATGATGCTGCGTTATCTCGGCTGGACGGAAGCAGCGGATTTGATTCTCAAAGGCTTGAACGGCGCGATCGGTTCCAAAAAAGTGACTTACGATTTCGCACGTCTCATGGAAGGCGGCACGGAAATCAAATGCTCCGCATTCGGCGATAACATCATCGCGCACATGTAAATCGCGGAATAGAAACGATCAACAGACGGGCGAGCCCAAGCGGTTCGCCCGTTTTATTTTGAAATGAACTGGGTTGCCGCCATCCTTTTGTCCGCGTTTTTTCTCGGCATTTACGATCTCTGCACCAAGCACGCGGTGCGCGCGAATGCCGTGACGCCCGTGCTTTTTTTCAGCACGCTCACCGGCGCAACCGTCTGGACAATCTTGTGGCTCATCCAATTTTTTCATCCGGGCTGGCTGCCGCACTCGCTCGTCACCGATCCGCTAACCTGGCAACAACATGGACAATTGATTTTGAAATCCGGCATCGTTGCCGCGTCGTGGATCGGAACGTATTATGCGTTGAAACATTTGCCGCTGTCGCTCGGCGCGCCAATCCGCGCGACCAGTCCGCTGTTCACTTTGCCGGGTGCAGTTTTGATCTTGGGCGAACGACCGACCTTTTTGGAAACCATCGGCGTGCTGACGACACTGGCGTCATTTGTCGGTTTGTCGGTCGTTGGCGCGCGCGAAGGCGTGCATTTTCATCGCAACCAATGGTTCTGGTTTCTGGTCGTCGGTATTTTGTTCGGCGCGATCAGTTCGCTTTACGACAAATATCTTTTGGGCACGTTGAAATTTTCCGTGCCGACGG
>JAMFSG010000388.1 GCA_026225155.1 Verrucomicrobiota bacterium | reverse complement strand
TTCACATCGAAAAGCGCGAAAAAAGCCGCCGACGCGGAAACGGAAGTGGACGCCACCACGGTCGTCCGCCGCACTTATACGAAGAAAAAGAAAATCGAGGTTCCGGCCATTCTGCTCGAAGGTGATGCGCCCGCGCCGGTTCCCGTCAGCGGGCCCGGCGAAAAATATTCGCTCGGCGCCACGCCGCCCGCGCAAAGTTTTTCCGGCGGCGAACTGCCGGAAAGCTACGGGACGAAGAAATTATTTCTCACCGCGCGCGATCCCCACTGGCTGTATGCGCACTGGGATCTGACGCGCGAACAGCAGCTCGAACTCAACAGTGCTTCCACCGACGGTCATCTAGTTCTTCGCATCTTTGCCGGTAAAATTGAAGGTCATCCCGCTTACGAAATCCACGTCCACCCCGAATCCCGCCACTGGTTTGCGCACGTCGAACGCGCGGGAAATTCTTACGCGGCGGAACTCGGCTATTATTCTGCGCTCGGCAAATGGACGCGCGTCGCCAATTCCAGCGGCACCGTCACGCCGCCGGACGCCGCTTCCAAAGATGACGCGGCGGAATTCGCCACGATTCCGTTTGAATTTCCATTCGCGCGCTTGATGCAAATCATCGAAGAAGCTGTGCGCGATAATATTCCGCTCGCGCAAGCCATCGAAGAATTGCGTCGCGCCGGCCATCCTGATTTGCCGCGTTTCACCGCCGCTGCTTTTGCGCCCGGTAATTCTAATCATCCTGGCACGCCCGGACCGGCGCGCGTTTGGACGCCGCAACAAGAACAGGCACTCGCGCGGATCATCAATATTGACCAGACGCGCCGCATCTGGATGGGTTCGCTCGAAATCACCGAACTCATTCGTCGCCGTTTGGCGCACGATGTTTCGTCGCCTTCGACCGCGTTTGGAATTTCCAGCCTCGGACTTTCAAGTCCGACCAGCCCATTCGGCGGCATGGAAAAAAATAAAGGCTTTTGGTTCAACGTCAACGCAGAATTAATTATTTACGGCGCGACGGAACCGGATGCGAAAGTCACGCTCGGCGGACATGAAATCAAATTGCGTTCCGACGGCACCTTCAGCTATCGCTTCGCGCTGCCGGATGGAAATTACGACCTGCCCGCCGTCGCCGTTTCTGTGAGTGGCGATGATGCGCGTGCGGCGGATTTGAAATTTGTCCGCGAAACACAATACCTCGGCGATGTCGGCGCGCATCCGCAAGACCCGTCGCTCAAACCGCCGCTGGCTGAAAATCTGTAATTTTTTCCTCGCATGGAAGCGCCCGAACGCGGAGCCTTGATGCTCGTCCGTTTCACCGCCTGCGCCTTGATCTGTTGGACGGCGGTGGAAATTGCCTTGTATCTCGTTGTCAACCAGCATAACCAGACGCCGATACAAATTGTTCCGTGCCTCATCCGCTCGCTGCCGTTATTGATCGGCCTCATCATGCTGATCAAAGCCAAAGCTCTCGCACTGTGGATCGCCGACAAATTGGACTTGTGACGGGGAGCGCAGCGGCCTCGGTTGCGCCCGGGGCGGGCGCGCTCCCCAATTAAAATTTCGTTGCGGCGGCGATTTCATTTGACGGTGCGTGCGGCTTCAACTCCACTAGGCGCGGCGCGGAAAAATAATTGAACTGCGCGCCCGGTTTTAAGTCAGATTGCCAATGCAAGGTTACCTGTCCATCGTATTGCACGCGCATTTGCCGTTCGTGCGACATCCGGAACATGAAAAGTTCCTGGAAGAAAGCTGGCTGTTTGAGGCCGTCACGGAAACGTATCTGCCGCTCATCCAGATTTTGGAAGGCTGGTCGCGCGACCAGATTGACGCGAAGATAACGCTCTCACTTTCGCCGACGTTATGCGCAATGTTGCTCGATCCGTTGCTGCGCGCGCGTTACGAAAAACATTTGAACGGCCTGATTGAATTGGCCGAAAATGAAATCCATCGCACGCATTGGGATCGCGCCTTCCGCGAACTCGCTTGGATGTATCACCACAAATTTTCTCTCGCGCGCGAAACGTGGCGGTTTTACAGCGGCAACCTCATCACCGCGTTCAAAAAATTTCAGGACGAAGGCCGCATCGAAATCATCACGACAGCGGCGACGCACGGTTTGCTGCCGCTGATTTCCAATCATCCGCCGTCCGTGCGCGCGCAAATTTTGACGGCGCGCGACCATTATTTAAGCTGCTTCGGTCGCGACCCGCGCGGGATTTGGTTGCCCGAATGCGCCTACGCGGAAGGCGTCGAAAAGTTTTTGCAAGAGGCGAATATCCGCTGGTTCATTCTCGACACGCACGGCTTGTTGCACGCCACGCCGCGCGCGCGTTTCGGCACGTTTGCGCCGATCTTCACACCGAACGGCATCGCGGCGTTTGGCCGTGATTTTGATTCGTCGCGCCAGGTCTGGAGCAAGCAAGAAGGTTATCCGGGAGATCCGCGCTATCGCGATTTTTACCGCGACATCGGTTTTGATCTGGATTTTGAATACGTCAAACCGTATCTGCCGTCGCCGGAAAATCGCGGTTTCACGGGGATGAAATATTACCGCATCACCGGCGCGGCGCAGAAGGAGATTTATCAGCGCGATCATGCGCTCAAGGCGGCGAGCGAACATGCCGAACATTTTCTTAACGAACGCGTCGCGCAGATCCAAAAACTCGCGGGCATTTTAGATCGTCCACCGATTATCGTCGCGCCTTACGACGCGGAACTTTTTGGGCATTGGTGGTATGAAGGCCCGGAGTTTTTGGATCAACTCGCGCGCAAAGCTTTCAACGACCAGAAATCGCTGGCGCTCATCACGCCCGGCGAATATCTCGCGCGGCATCCGACCAATCAGGTCGCCGCGCCCGGCGCATCAAGCTGGGGCGAAGAAGGTTACTGGCGCGTCTGGCTGAACGAGACGAACGAATGGATTTATCCGCACCTGCAGATCGCGCAGGAACGGATGACGGCGCTGGTGAAGAAATTTTCCAAGCGAAAAAAAATCACTGACTTGCAAAAGCGCGCATTGCAACAGGCCGGCCGTGAACTGCTGCTCGCGCAGGCGAGCGATTGGCCATTCATTTTGCGCGCCGGCACGAGCCCCGATTACGCGCGTCGCCGCGTGAAAGATCATCTGCTCCGCTTCATCGCCTTGCACGAGCAGATCACGCTCACGCACATAGATGAAAAATGGCTGGCGGAAATTGAATCGCGCGACAATGTTTTTCCCGACGTGGATTGGAATTATTGGAAGTGAAACGAACTGGTCACGCAAAGGCGTATTTGCGGGCAATCAGGACAATTCCGCCAAAAGCTCCGGCCAGCAAAAAAATGGTGGAGGCGGAATCGGAAACTGCCGTGATTGAAATGTTGCCAAATCGAGAGATGGAATCTATGTCGTCGGCGGTGCCGAATAGCAAGGTCGTATCAGCACTGGTGGCCGTAACGGTGAAAACAAAATCTTCCAAAGCGCCGCTGTATCCCAAAATGTTGCCGAGGTTGACATTTAGATTGCCAAAACTCACGCTTTGGCCGGTGTTGTAGCCGGAGTTTTGCGCCCAAAAACTAATCACATAAGTTTGTCCCGGCGTGGTGGAAATCGTTTGGGACAGATATTCAGAGCCGAAATAGGGACCGTTGTAAGTAAAGGCAAAGCCACTGCTGCTCGCGGTCAAAAAAGGATCAGGATTTTGCGAGCCAGTCGTGGATTGACCCCCGCTTCCATTGTAAGAATAAGTCCATAGTGAATTCCAATCCGCGAGACCGTCGGAAAAATCAGCATTTTGGATCATGTTGGCCCGCGCGGAAAAAGCCATTACTCCGGCTAAACAGGCAGCCAATAGCACCGAATAAAATGTTCGAACATTATTTCCGATGTTTCTTCTAAAAAATGGTTTTGGCTGCATAAAATGTTTCAATTCCAATTTTAAGACACACATAGTCTTCATAATATATGAGAAATTGTCAATTCTTATCACGTCTGCCGTAAGAGCAGTTTTTACACCGCTCTGGCCAATTTCTCCGCTTTTATGACATTTACAGTTGCCACCCACGCGCAGAGGTTTAACTTGGTTGCAATCTTATGAAAGCTTTCCACATCGTTCTCGCGTTGGCGGTTTTGACGGTTTTTCGTGCGTCCGCGCAAGTGACAGTGCAAGTCACGACGGATCAGGATGAATTTCTGCCGAGCGAAGCCATTCCGGTCGCCGTCAAGATCACCAACCGTTCCGGCCAGCAATTGCATTTGGGTGCTGATGCGGATTGGCTGACGTTCAGTGTGGAATCGGTGGACGGTTTTGTGGTCAAAAAAATTGCCGAGGTGCCGGTGCAGGGTGAATTTGATTTGGAATCCTCGCAACTCGCGATCAAGCGTGCGGACATCGCGCCGTCTTTTGTGATAAATCATCCGGGCCGTTACCGGGTCACCGCCACGCTGCACATCAAGGAATGGTCGCAAACGATCGGCAGCGCGTCGAAAATTTTTGACATCGTCACCGGTGCAAAATTGTGGTCGCAAGATTTTGGCGTGCCGACCACGGCCGGTGCGCCGGAGATGCGCCGGTTCACCTTGGAAGAAGCGAATTTTTTGCGCGATCAATTGCGGCTTTATGTGGAATTGAGCGATTCGGCGGAGTCGCGCGTATTTAAAGTTCAGCTCTTGGGACCGATGGTTTCATTTGGACAGCCGGAAGAGCAGGTTGATCGCACCAGCCAGCTTCATGTGCTCTGGCAGACAGGCGGCCAATCGTTCAGTTACTGTCTGATTTCGCCGGATGGCACGATTGTGAAACGCGACACTTACGATAATTTCAGCGGGCGGCCAAAATTAAAAGTCACTGATGCCGGTGACGTGGTCGTGGCCGGCGGCACGCGGCGCATTCCCGTCTCGGAAATTCCCGATGTGATTCCGCCGGTGGAAGTGCCGGCGGCGCCAACCGCCCCCGTCACGCCGGCGAAATAAATCCGCCAGCTTTGCCTTCTAGCGGCGGAAAAATATTTTCGCCGCGGGAATTTTATTTCCGCAAACTGTCCGCCGAGGTGCAAAACTGCTCCAATTTTTTCTGGATCATCTCCGCGCGCGTCACGGCGGTCTCCTGCGTCTCGCCGAAAAATGATTTTAGCTTCACGCGCAATGCGGCGATATATTCGCCATTGCGATCGCGCAACGGCAGCGTCACTTGCACCACGCCATGTTCTTTGCCGTAGAAAACCGTGCCGCCCGTGATGGCCTGTAATTCCGCGTCCGTCCCCGGCTGGCCGACTTCGGAAATTTCCTTGCTGGCGAGAACCTTCGTCGTGTTCGTCGCGGTCTGCGTGTAAATCTGCAAGCCAAGAATGCGCGGCTGTTGTTCGATAAGATCGGTGATCATCTGTTGCGCGGCGGGGATGCGTGGCGTGTAGCTCACCGTCGCCTCGGCAAAATAACTGATGGCGTCTGACTTCGTCCAAAAACCAATCTTGCCCTCGGTGAATGTATTGTCGCCGAGCGCGGGCATCGCCAGTTTGCCATCGAGCCAGATCATGGTCTGGTTGCCTTCACATTGCACTGTGAGCGTGTGCCAGGTGCCGGCGGAAATATCCACCGTCGGCCCGATCGGATCGGACCGCGTGCCGTTCACGACCTTGTAAAAGCGCACGTTTTTTCCCAGCACGCTGACGCGCGCGACGTAAAAGTTCGAGGAGTTTTGAAAACGAAAAACCACGCCCGCCATCTGTTCGGTGATGCCGCTGATGACTTCAAATTTCGTGCTGAATTTGAAATCGGTGAACGTCGCGCCGTCGTAGATGAACATCGGAAAACGTTCGTCCGTCATGTCCTCGCTCGTTTGCGCCAGCACCGTGCTGCGGTTGACCAGCGGCGCTTTTCCCGCAAACGCTTGAAAGGCCGACGGCACATCCGCGCCGATGATTTTCCATTTGGGAGCCGTGCCGCCGCCCGCGAGCGCCACGTGAAAATTCGTCAGCGTCGTGCCTTCCGAATAATCGGCAAAATTAAAATGCAGTTCCGCGCCGGACACCGACAAAGCCAGCACGCAACTGAAAAACCAAGTGAGAATTCGCATCGCACAAGTCTAGCAAACGCCGGCACGCAGGCAAAATAGTTTTGGGCGGCCATAGACGTTGAGGCAAAGTCAGCCGGTAAATAAAATTTTGGTGTGGCGAGATTCTGTCGAGCCGAAAATTAAATAAAGAAAGCAGGAATTCAGGAAAAGCCTGATTTCTGCTTTCTAGGCCGGGTTTTCAAAATGAGCCGGGTGGCACAGGCCTCCGGCCTGTCGTTTCGGGCGTCGCGCCCAAAACCGTTTGCGACGTGAAATGGATTTTGGTCTGCGCGAGTCGCAAGACGATTAAGACCACAAACGAAATCCGGCGCGACGCCGGATTTGACGGGCGGGACGCCCGTGTCACCCTTTTGGAGGCGCGCCCCGGCTTTCCTTATTCAGATTTTTTCTTTTCGTCCCGGAAACCATTCCGGCCTGGCCAATTCGGCGTGCGTCCAACGGTAGCGCGGATCGGGAATGTGCACCGTTTTTTTCCGCTTCAATAATTCCACGACCAATTCCGGCGCGATCTTTTTCGGCGGCACGCCAAGTTGCGCGGTCACGAGCAACGTGCGGCAATACGCCTCGATGATTTCCATCTTGAAATACGCGTCCTCGATGTCGAGATGGCTCCACGAAACGACGCCGTGGTTCGTCATCAAGATCGTATTGTGCTCGTCCACGAGCTCGGCGATGAGCCGGCTCATTTCCGGCTGGCCGGGCGTGTGATACGGCGCGATGCCGACCGTCGCGTAAATTTCATATTCGGGAATCATCCGCCTCGGCGGCACGACACCCGCGATGGCGAATCCCGTCGCGTAAGGCGGATGCGCGTGGCACGTCGCCATCGCGCGCGGCTGGCGTTTCATCATCGCCAAGTGCATGAGAATTTCGCTCGTGCGTGGTTTGTCGCCGGCGATCTGGTTGCCCTCAAAATCCACGAGGCACATGTCTTCCGGCTTCATAAAACCTTTGCTCACGCTCGCCGGCGTGCACAGCGCGAGATCTTCGCCGACGCGGATGGCCATGTTGCCGCCGTTCGCATCCACATATTCGCGCTGCCACTGACGGCGACCCATCTCGCAAATCTGTTCCTTCAAATTCTGCGCGTAAGCCGAATTGAAAAATGCCTTCAACGCGGATTTCGGCGATTTGGAACTTAACGGTTTTGCCGGCGGAGAAATTTTGCCGCCTTTTTTTTGATGATTGCTGCTGGCCATAAAATGAAATCTGAAAATTCTAAATACTGGTTTGCAGTTTTGCTTTCAAAGGGACGATAAAATATTCCGGCGCGTGAAACAATCTTTCAAATTTTGAACAGCCAAATAACGAAGGGACAAAATTTTTCTTGGTTGCTTTGTTTCCTGTTTGTTAATTCATCAATTCGTCACGCCACCAGATGCCGTGCTTGACGTTTGGGCAGGGAGCGATTCCGTTCACGTGGAGTTTCAGAACTTTTCGCGGGCAAAAATTCTTTCAGAAAATTTGGCGCATCGCGGCGGCCGGTGCGCTCGCAATCACGCCAAAAATGTTCGGCGACCAATTTGGCGTCGAGCGAAAGTTCTTGCGTGAGAAATTGGAATAGCGATTCCATCAATCGCGTCAATGCGATGGTGTCCGTCCGTTTGAGCTGCGCGTAAAGCCAGTCGCTAAAACGCAGGAAAGAAAAAAATGGCGACGATTGTTCTGGTGGGGCGAGCGT
>JAMFSG010000387.1 GCA_026225155.1 Verrucomicrobiota bacterium | reverse complement strand
GCCGCCGCCGAAAGTGGAAAAACCCGCCGCGCCAGCCATCGGCTCAACCTTGCTCGACAGCTTTTCCAAGCCGAAAGAAGGCGTTAAATTGACGTTTTTGGACGAAGTAAAATAGCCTCATCAAAATTTCAGTCCTGTCCCGGGGAATTGGCGCGTGGGTTTCGTTGGAAAGCCCATGCTTCTTGCGAATATCCCAAACTTGACGTATCGCGGCAAAAAATCTATTTTCTAACCTCTGGCTGGTGGCCATAGCTCAATGGTAGAGTCCAAGCTTGTGGAGCTTGTTGTTGCGGGTTCGAATCCCGTTGGCCACCCCATCTTTCCAAAATCATATTTTCCGGCTGCCGCGCCACTTCAATTTGCCTCTTGGAAAATAATTTGCGGCGAATCTCGGACGGAAATCATTTTCTTTTCGTTTCCGTTTTACACGGCGGCTGCACTTCGTTAAACCATCCGACCGTTTTCCAATGAACGAAAATCACATCCAGAAAATCGCCGGCGAATTGAAGATCCAGCCGCGCCAGGTGCTCGCCACCGCCAAGCTGTTTGCCGAGGGCGCGACCGTGCCTTTCATTTCACGTTATCGCAAGGAAGCCACCGGTTCGCTTGATGAAGTCGCCGTCACGAACATCCGCGAACGCTTGATCGGCCTCGCGGATTTGGACAACCGCCGCGATGCGATCTTGAAATCGCTCGCTGAACGCAATCTGCTTTCTGATGAATTAAAATCCGCCGTGAATAAAGCGGATTCCGTCACGCAGCTCGAAGATATTTATCTGCCATATCGCCCGAAACGCCGCACGCGCGCGACGATTGCGAAAGAAGCTGGACTCGAACCGCTCGCCGATATTTTGTTCGCGCAACAAGCCGCGACTGACCCGCAAATTGAAGCCGCAAAATTTATCAGCGCGGAAAAAGGTATTGCGGATATTGCCGCCGCGCTCGCGGGTGCGCGCGACATCATCGCCGAACGCGTGAGCGACGATGCGAATGCGCGCGCGAAATTGCGCGATCTTTTTTGGAGCGAAGGCGTCGTGAAATCGAAAGTCATTTCCGACAAATCGGAAGCCGGCGCGAAGTTCAAAGATTATTTCGACTGGAGCGAACCCGTTGGAAAAATTCCGAGCCATCGGATGCTCGCGATCCGCCGCGGCGAGACGGAAGGTTTTTTGATGTTGCGCATCACGCCGCCGGAAGAATCTGTTTTGCCGATGCTCGAACCGCTGTTCGTCACGGCAAAAAACGCGGCGGCGGAACAAGTCCGGCTCGCGGTGCAAGACAGTTACAAACGTCTCCTTGGCTCGGCGATCGAAGTTGAGTTGCGCATGGAAACTAAAAAACGCGCGGACGCGGAAGCTATTCGCGTGTTCGCGGATAATTTGCGCGAACTGCTTTTGGCGTCGCCGCTCGGCAGCAAAAATATTTTGGCGATTGATCCTGGTTTTCGCACCGGCTGCAAAATTGTCTGTCTCGATCGCCAGGGAAAATTGCTGCACAACGATGTGATTTATCCGACGGCTTCGAGCACGGGCGAAATCCGCGAAGCCGCGAGCGCGTTGTTGAGCATGGTCAAAAAATATCAGATCGAAG
>JAMFSG010000386.1 GCA_026225155.1 Verrucomicrobiota bacterium | reverse complement strand
GTGACGGGAACCAAAGTTTTTACGCCTTTGCGCGGCGTCGGTTTTTTGTCGAAGGTCGGCGAACCGAAAACATCTCCATGCAGACGGAATAATTTATCGTCCACGATTTTAGCGTAGAAAATTTCGTCTCCTTTTCGAAACCGGCCAAACAAAGCCATAAAGTGACGGCAAACTACAAAGACCATCCCAGCACTGCAAGGCAAAAGCCGCGTGCGCGCTTGCCGTTGTGCGATTTTACGTTATCTTGCGGACATGAGTTACTTGACGAAACAGGAACAATTAGTTCTGTGCGTCGTCTTGGGATTGTTGCTGACCGGCTGGGCAGTAAAGACTTATCGCATCGCGCATCCGGCGATAGTGGTTGAATCAGTAAAATAATTTCGGTGCGGCGAAAATCGGCTCGACGGAGTCTCGCCCCACCGCTTGAAAACTTAAAATGCAAGAAGTCAATTTCGACGAAGCCGTGGAGCAAATCTTCGCGAAGGATCCGCGTTACGCGCGCGACGCCTACGTCTTTCTCCGCGAGGCGCTCGACTTCACGCAAAAATTCATCGGCAAGGAAAACCACGGCAAAGTCCGCCATGTGACCGGCCAGGAATTGCTCGACGGCATCCGGCAATTTGCGCTCGTGCAATTCGGCCCGATGACCAAAACGGTGCTGGAAGAATGGGGCATCAAAAACTGCCGCGATTTCGGCGAGCTAGTTTTCAATATGGTTGAGATTAGCCTACTCGCAAAAACGGAAAAAGATTCGCGCGAAGATTTTCAGGATGGCTACGATTTTACCGACGCCTTCTGCAAACCGTTCTGGCCGCAAGGCAAAGTGGATTCCGCCGACGCAGCGGCAAAAACAGTCGCGCACTAAAATCTCAAATCTGGTAGGGAAAAGCTGCGGCTTTACCCATTTTTTATTGGGAACGCATACTTCTATCTAAACGTTTTTAAATTCAATTTGGTAGGGACATCGCGCTGCGATGTCCCCGTCGCCGAGCGGAGCGTCAGGCGACGGAAACAAATGTAGTTGCGTGAGATCTTGCCCGCCCGTTGCGCCGCAACCCGGCGCGGACGGTGCAACGTGCCGTCCCTACCCGCTCACGCCAACGCCCAGCCGGGCTTGATTTCAGCGTCAAACTCTGAAATAAAATTGCCTTTCAATAATTTTTGTTCCGCCAAAATCCCGATCATCGCCGCGTTGTCGGTGCAAAGAGATTTTTCCGCGAGGTGCAAGGTGAAGCCGTTTTTCTGGCACGCACGTTCCAGCTCATTTCGCAAGGCACGATTGCACGTCACGCCACCGGACGCGGTGACGCAACGAACACCATTGCGTTTCGCGGCGCGGATAGTTTTGGCGACGAGCACTTCGACAATCGCCGCCTGCACGCTCGCGCAAATGTCGCGGACTTTTTGCGGGTCGTTCAACAAATCAGGATGATCGCGCAAAAAATAGCGGACGGAAGTTTTCAGACCGCTGAAACTGAAATCGTCATTCGCATCGTGCAACAATGGACGCGGAAAACTAAAAGCCTTCGGATTCCCCTGCTCTGCCAATTTATCAATCACCGGCCCGGCGGGATAGGCGAGTCCCATCAGTTTTCCGGTCTTGTCGAAACATTCGCCGGCGGCGTCGTCAATCGTTCCGCCGAGCACGCGATGGTTCAAGTCGGATTCAACGAGCACGAGCAAGGTGTGCCCGCCGCTGACGATGAGCGATACGTTCGGTTGAAATTTTGAAAAGTCGGCGGCAGGCAACGTATAGCCATCTTGCAGGCAATCGCCGTTTTTTTGCCGGCAAGATGCCGGCAGCACGTTGATCCACGGCGAATACAAATGCGCCTCGTGATGGTTGATGCCGATGAACGGTTTCGATAATGCGAACGCCATCGCTTGCGCAGTTTTGAGCCCAACGAGCAACGCGATGGCCAGGCCGGGACCTTGTGTCGCGGCGACGGCGTCGAGTTGCGCGGGAGAAATTTTGGCTTCGTCCAATGCGGCTTGCGTGACGGGCGAAATATTTTTCAGATGTTCGCGCGCGGCGAGTTCCGGCACGACGCCGCCGTATTCCGCGTGCAATTTGATCTGCGAAGAAACGATGTTGGACAGAATTTTCCCATCGCGCACGACAGCGGCGCTGGTTTCGTCGCAGGAAGTTTCGAGGGCGAGGAGGGTCATGTTGAAAAATTGAAGCGTTGAAATGTCAAATCGTTGCATTGTGAATAGTCTGAATCCGCAGGCTGATTCAACGATGTAACAATTTAACGATTCAATGCCTCATATTACTTCGTCGCCATTTTTTGCGGCGCACTGCTATTCATCGCGTTATAGATGAGAATTCCCTTGAGCGTGTCCTCGGCGCGTTCGAGCTGCGTGTCGTGAACATTTTTTACCGCCGCCTGTTCGTTGTCCGGCAAGGATTCGATGCCGCCCGGCTCTTGCTGGCGGATCATCGCGGCTTCTTCAAAATCCGTCACGGGCACGAGGCTGTCCGGCGTGATGCCGTGCTGGTGAATGACCTTGTGGCTGGGCGTGTAATATTTCGCCACGGTCAGTTTCAACGCCGAGCCGTCGTCGAGTGGAAAAATTGTCTGCACGGAACCTTTGCCGAAAGTTTTTTCGCCGATGATATAGGCGCGATGCAAATCTTGCAGACAGCCAGTGACAATTTCCGACGCGCTCGCGCTGCCGAGATTCACCAGCACGACGATCGGCATGCCTTTCAATTCATCGCCGTCGCCCTTCGCAAAATATTTTTCAACCGATTCGCGGCCTTCCGTCGAAACGATCAGTTGGCCGCGCGGCAAAAATTTCTGGCAAACGCCGACGGCTTCATCGAGCAGGCCGCCGGGGTTTCCGCGCAGGTCAATGATAAGCGCCTTCATGCCCTGCCCTTCGAGTCTTTGCAGCGCGTCTTCCAGATCACTGCTCACCTGGTCGCCAAATTCCGTGATGCGAACGTAGCCGATCTGATTTTCACCGAGTGGAAATTCCTGACGTCCGTTGATGTCCTTGACCATGTTCATTTGGATGATTGCGCGCACCAAAGTAAATTCCTTCGTCACGCCCGTCGCCGGACGTTGCACGGTCAAAGTCACTTTCGAGCCCGGTTCGCCGCGCAACGATTTCACCACGTCTTCCAACGACGTGCCGACGACGCTGTTCGTCCCGACTTTGACGATGCGGTCGCCGGATAAAATTCCCGCGCGTGCGCCCGGCGTGTCATCCATCGGCGAAACAACCGTGACAAAACCATCTTTCGCCACGACAACGAGGCCAAGTCCGCCAAACTGTCCCTCCGTGTCATCCTGCAATTGTTGATAGGATTGCGGATCCAAAAATTCACTGTGCGGATCGAGTTTTTGCACCATGCCATTGAGCGCCGCATAAGTCAGTTGGCGATAAGTCAAGTTCGTGCCGTCCACGTATTGCGTGCGGATTTTTTCCAGCACGTCGGCGAACAATTGCAAATTTTGCCCCGACGAATCCGTGACTGTTTTCGCCCTCGGCGCGGTCAGATAAATCTGCGCGCCAATCGCCAGGTTCACCAGCAATAAGGTAATCACCAGCCCGTAAATCAAACGTCGGTTCATAAACATGGAAACTTTACCACGAAGTCTCCGCGATACAAAGGTTTTGGAAAAGCCCCAACCACGGATGGACACGAATCAACACGGATAAAAACGATTTAACGCAGAGGCGCGAAGAACGCAAAGAAACGCAAAGGTGTTGATTAAACTCTGCGATCCTCGGCGTTCTCTGCATCTCTGCGTTTAGCCCGCAATTCAAAAAAACCGTGTCCATCCGCGTCCATCCGTGGTTAAAAATTCCTCAACAACAATTCCACGAACGGCAGATCGCCCGGCACCGTCACCTTGGGATTTGGTGAAACGCTTTTCACCAAGCGCACCGGCTGGCCGATCAATTCGCACGCCGCCGTGTCGTCCGTCAAAACCAAGCTCTTTTCGCGCGCCGCCAAAATGGCTTTACGAATCACTTCAATGCGAAAGGTTTGCGGCGTCTGCACCGACCATAATTTTGAACGATCAACTGTTCGTGAAATAATTTTTCCGTCAGCCGTTTCCTTGATCGTGTCCGTGACTGGTTGCGCGGCGACTGCGGCGCCCGTTTCACGCGCCGCTTCAATCGTCGCCGCGATCAATTCTGCGTCCGTGCAGGGCCGCGCAGCATCCTGAATCGCCACAATTTCAGTTTTCGGCGAAACCGCTTCGAGTCCGTTCCAAACCGAATCCTGCCGTTCCGCGCCGCCGACAACGAGCTTGAACGGTTTTTGAAAACGGAATTGTGCCGCGAGTTCGGTGAAGTGCGCCTGCATTCCGTCGCGCACAACGAGAATGATTTCGTCCACGACCGTTGCATCGTTAAATTTTTTCCAAGTGTGCGCCACGATCGGCTGGCCGCCGACTTCGAGCCAGAGCTTGTCCACATTCGCACCCATTCGCGTGCCTTTGCCGGCGGCAACAATAATGGCAGAAACCATAAATGATTTAGACTTGGGTATGAAAAACTGGCGCGAATGAAATTTTCAAAAAGCCATTCTGAATGAAAACACACATTGGATAAAATAAGAAAAATGGTCGGAGCGACAGGATTCGAACCTGCGACGTCTTGCTCCCAAAGCAAGTGCTCTAGCCAGGCTGAGCTACGCTCCGAAACACCGTATTATATAAGGAAACTAGAGAATTTTTTGCCTCTTGTCCTAGACCACTTGCATACTAGGCAACCAGAAAGCATCAAAAAAAGCTGATTTCATTAAGAAACCATTGTGCTTGGTGGAAAATAAATGGCAAGCACTTTCGTTTAATTCTTAAAACTAAAAGGATTTAAAATGTTTTTTGGGTCATAAAATTGATCCATCAATAAATAATTTTCCATACTGTGTTTCTATACTATTTTTAATTTATATGCTCGCTTATGCGATTAAAATACGTCGTGAGCTAAGCCAGCCTTCCAATTTGTTCCCGCAAGAATAAAACAGACCAGAAAATCGCAGCGCTCAGTTCCAATTAAAATGAAGATCCGGCGATATAAATGTAATCATCACCTTGTTCTTTGCGTCACGTCACAAGCTGGTTGATTGAGTGACCGAAGCCAGCGTCCGCGCAACGCCCGCCGCATCACCTTGTTCGATGGAGTTCTGGGCAATTCCTCCACAAAGATCAGGTCATGAATTTTGAACAGTGGATTCAATTCACGCTTGATGACGCTTTGCATTATGCTTAACAAATCATTTTTATTTGAATGGCGACCATTTTCGCAAACGGCACAAATCACCAATTGGCTTGGGCCGTCATCAGGCGACACGGCAATTGCCGCAATTTCCGTCAGGTTGGGAATGGATTGCAACACTTGTTCGATTTCAGCTGAACTGACTTTGATGCCGGCGAGATTCATCGTGTCGTCGGCGCGGCCCAATGCGCGCCAATAACCATCGGGCAATTTTTCCATTTGATCGCCATGCCGGCGCAAAATTTCACCGGAAGGAGTTTGCGGTGTGTCGGCAAAATAAATTTCTCGGTGATCCTGATTCAACAATGTCATGGATAGGCCAATGGACGGTGGCACGATGAATAATTCGCCGGCGTCCGCCGGATTTCCTGCTTCATCTAAAATTCTGAAATCTAGTCCAAGAGCGGCGGCGTTGAAAGTGCCGGGCACGCAAGACCGCGTGACGATTCCGGTAATGTAGCCGCCGCCGATTTCCGTGCCGCCGCAGTATTCAATGACGGGTTTTCCACCAGCCAAAGACATCAGCCAGCGCATGTCGTCGGCTTTGGAACATTCGCCGGTGGAACTGAAAACTTTGATGCTGTTCCAATCCAGATTTTCCATGCAACCGGTGTTACGCCACGTTTTGACCAGACTGGGAACCACGCCCAACATCGTGGTTTTGGCAGCTTGCACGAACCGGCCAAACTCGCGGCCGGTTGGCGCGCCGGAAAATAATCCCATTGTGGCGCGGTTGAGCAGGCTCGCAAAAATCAGCCACGGGCCCATCATCCAGCCAAGGTTGGTCGGCCAGACAAGGACATCGCCGGGCTGAACATTCTGGTGAAAATGCGCGTCCATCGCGCATTTGATGGGCGTGGTTTGCGTCCACGGAATCACTTTGGGATCGCCCGTCGTTCCGGATGAAAAAAGAATATTGATGGCATCCGACGGTTCACAGATCACAGTCGCGCAATCATCATCCGTCTCTAAAAAATTGTGCCAAGTGAAATCGCCGGCGCGCAATGAAACGCTCAAATCATTTTTGGCGGGCAATACAATGACCGTTGGCGCGTTCGCTTCGATCAAGCTGGCGTAAAGCGGCAGTGATTTACCGCCGCGAACGATGACATCCTGCGTGAATACCGCGACGGTTTTGGCCAAACGCAAGCGCGTTGCGATTTCTTTGGGACGAAAACTGTCCGCGATGCCGACGACCACGCAGCCGGCTTTGATGATGCCGAGATAAATCGCCACCGCTTCGGCGGTCATCGGCATGACGATGGCCAACGCATCGCCGGATTTGAATCCTCGTTGCTTGAGGCTGGCGGCGACGCGGTTCGTCAGTTTTTCAAGTTCGCCGACACTCGTCGTTTTTAGCGCACCACCTTCGGCTTGATGAATGATAGCAGTGGAATCAGCGGGTGCGGTGAAACAGCTTTCAACGATGTTGATTCGCGCATCCACCAGCCATTGGGGATTTTCCACGCCGTCGGACAAATCCAGCACGCGGCTAAAGGGCTTTTGAAAGCGGAGATTCAATCGTTCGATGACCGTTGCCCAAAAATCTTCGCGTTTTTGCACCGACCATTGATGCAAGGCTTCATACGAATCAACGCCCGCCTGTCGCATCAGCCACGCGAGATTGGTGGTGCGGATGAAATCGGCAGTGGGTTCCCATGCCGGTGGCAACGATTCCAACATTTCGTCGTGACAGAGATTATTCATTCTCGGTTTTGGCTCAAGGACGCTCCACAACAACGGCGCAACCCATGCCGCCGCCGACACACAAAGTCGCCAATCCGCGTTTGGGTTGCCGATGCGCGAGATGCACCAGCAGTCGTGCGCCCGAAGCACCGATCGGATGTCCCAAAGCAATCGCGCCGCCATCGGGGTTTACTTTCGCCGGATCCAATTTTAATTCCTTGATGCACGCCAACGATTGGGCGGCAAAGGCTTCGTTCAATTCAATCAGGTCGAATTCGCCAACGTCGCTGGAAAGTTTGCGCGTCGCGTGAACCGGCCCCAAACCCATGAGCGATGGCTCGCAACCGACAGCGGCGCTGGCAGTGAGAATGGCGAGCGGTTTTAATCCGTATTCGCGACCGCGTTCTTCATCGCAAAGCAGCAACATAGCAGCGCCGTCGTTGATCCCTGATGCATTGCCAGCCGTAACCGTGCCGTTGGATTTGAAAGCGGCTTTCAATGTGGAAAGCGTGTCAACCGTCGTCTCCGGGCGTGGCGGTTCGTCATGTTCCAATTTGTCCACCGGAACAATTTCGTTGCGAAAATTTCCCGCAGCCTGCGCGGCGACGTAGCGTTGCTGGCTTTGGGCGGCAAACGCGTCCTGTTCTTCGCGGGAAATTTTATAAAGTTCGGCCAATCGTTCGGCGGTCAAGCCCATGTGTTCATTGCTGAACACATCGGTCAAACCATCGCGCAACATGGAATCTATCAACACACCGTCGCCAAATTTATAGCCGGAACGCGCGCGGTTAAGCAGATAGGGCGCGTTGGACATGGATTCCGTGCCGCC
>JAMFSG010000385.1 GCA_026225155.1 Verrucomicrobiota bacterium | reverse complement strand
GCAGTGGTCCGACCCGTTCCCATTCCGAACACGGCCGTCAAACACTGCATGGCCGATGGTAGTGGTTGTATAGCTTCCGCGAGAGTAGGTAGCCGCCAGTCTTTCAAAAACCCGGAGAATTTATTTCTTCGGGTTTTTTATTTCCACAATTGGAAAAAAAGAAAACTTAAACGCCAATATCTTCGTTCCAGAGTTCCGGTCGTGTGGCAATAAAATCTTTCATCAACTGAATGCACGTCGTATCGTTCAAAATTTCCACTTTCACGCCTTGCGAACGAACATACGCTTCCGGCCCTTGAAAAGTTAAATTCTCACCGACCACAATTCTCGGAATTTTATAGAGCAATGCCGCGCCGCTGCACATTGGACAGGGCGAAAGCGTCGAATACAAAATACACCGTTGATAAACCGCAGCTTTAAGCCGTCCGGCATTTTCCAAGCAGTTCATTTCTGCGTGATGAATCACGCTGCCATGTTGCACTCGCTGATTATGGCCGCGCCCAATGATTTTACCATTAAGCACCAGCACCGAGCCGATGGGAATTCCGCCCGCCGCCAATCCTTTTTTTGCCTCCTCGATCGCCGCTTCAAGAAAAACATCCATGCCTGCTTTTAACGGCTTTGACGCGATGACTCCAGATTTTTCTTGAACCAAAACTGAATTGCGCGAGCTTTAAGTCGCGCAATGAATTTCCATCCCAGCCATTCCTCGACGCCCGGATCCGTTTTTACCGAAAGTCCGATTCGCGATCTCGAGGCGATCGTCCGTTCGCGCACGCCGTTGATCGTGATGGAAAGCAGCGAGGAACCGCAGATCGTCCGCATGGCGCGGCAAATCGCGCAACGCCAGCAACTTAAGGCATTTCGCTGGAGCGTGACCGAAGGAATGCAAGCGCTTGATCCCGCCGACCAACCGTTGCTCGCCGTTGAAAAGTCTAACGACGTTTTGAATTACATCAAAAATTCTGCGTCGAATGCGTTATTCGTCCTGCTGGATTTTCATCCGTATTTGCAAGACGCCGTTCATGTGCGCCATCTCAAAGACATCGCGCTGAACTGCTCCAAAAAATATGTGACCGTCATGCTCGTCGGTTACGCGTTGAAAATGCCGGAAGAATTATTGCCGTTCACCGCGCAATTTCGCATGCCGCTGCCGTCCGCTGACGAAGTGCGCGGAATCGTTTTCGACGTCGCCGGCGAATGGGGCGCGGAACATGGCCAGCGCGATGTGCAGACGACGAATAAGGCGATTGATCTGCTCGTGCGAAATTTGATCGGACTTTCGGCAACGGATGTTCGCCGCCTTGCGCTCAAAGCGATCAATGACGACGGCGTGATTTCCGAATCGGAATTGCCCGAAGTCATGCGCGCGAAATATGAATTGCTCGGACGCGACGGCATTTTGTCGTTTGAATACGAGACCGCGAAATTTTCCGAAATCGGCGGCATGCACCGTTTGCGCCACTGGCTCGAAGTCCGCCAGGAATTTTTTCTCGAAGAAACCGAGGCGTCACTCGATCCGCCGCGCGGCGTGCTGTTGCTCGGCGTGCAAGGTTGCGGCAAAAGTCTCATCGCCAAAGCCGCCGCCGCCATTTTTCGCGCGCCGTTGCTGCGCCTCGATTTCGGCGTGCTCTACAATAAATATTACGGTGAGACGGAACGCAATTTGCGCAAGGCATTTGAGACCGCCGAAGTCATGTCGCCCTGCGTTTTGTGGATGGACGAAATCGAAAAAGGCGTCGCGGTGCAAAATGACGATGACGGTTTGTCGCGCCGTATTCTCGGAACTTTTTTGACGTGGATGTCCGAACGCAAAAAACCGGTTTTCGTCGTCGCCACCGCCAACGACATCATGCGTCTGCCGCCCGAACTCGTTCGCAAAGGTCGTTTCGATGAAATCTTTTTTGTGGATCTGCCATCGCCGGAAAATCGCCGCGACATTTTGCTGATCCATTTGCGCAAACGTTCGCTCGATCCGGCCGAATTTGATTTGGAAAAAATCATCGAAGTGACGAAAGGTTTTTCCGGTTCCGAAATCGAGCAAGCCATCGTTTCCGCAATGTATACCGCCCGCGCCAAACGACATACGCTGACGCAGGAAGATTTGATCGCCGAAATCCATCAAACGCGTCCGCTGTCCATCGTCATGGCGGAAAAAGTTGAAGAACTCCGCGAATGGGCTTCCACGCGCACCGTGCCGTGCGATTAAATTTCAACCACGGATGGACACTGATAAACACGGATTGAAACTGAAATTGGTGGGGCGAGCGTCCCCGCGAGCCGAGGCAATCAAACAAAATTAGTTCGCGAAATTAGCGCAATTCGCGTCAAACTTTTTTTCCTATCCGTGTTCATCAGTGTCCATCCGTGATTAATTTTTGAAAATTCACCGCGCAAAAATTTGCCGGATCACGTCTTCAATCGGCACTTCCTGAATATCAATGTCCGTCACGGGCAATTCGTCTAGCAACGCTTTGCACGTTGTGATCACATGATCACGTTTCACTTTCAAGGTGATATTGCTCGCCGTTTTTTCCACCACTTCGCCATAACGCGCGAGATTTTCTGCTGAAACTTCGTTCGCCTTGTCGCATTGGATGGAGATGAATTTGGAATCCGCAAAACGGTCCACGATCTCGCTCAACTTGCCGTCGAAAAAAAGTTTGCCGTGATCAATGATGATGACGCGCTGGCACAGTTCCTGGATGTCGGCCATGTAATGGCTCGTCAGCAGGATCGTGGTTTTTTGTTCCTGATTGTGCCGGCGCAAAAATTCCCGCACGGTTTTTTGCGAAATGACATCGAGGCCGATCGTCGGTTCGTCGAGAAATAAAACTTTCGGCTGATGCAGCAGCGACGCGATGAGTTCCATCTTCATGCGTTCGCCGAGCGAAAGTTCGCGCACATTGACATTCAACTTTTCTTTGACGTTGAGCAGTTCCGTCAATTCGCCGACCGTGCGTTCAAAACGGTCTTTGGGAATGCCATAAATTTTTGCATTCAGCTCCAGCGATTCCCGCGCGGGCAAATCCCACCAAAGCTGATTTTTCTGGCCGAGCACGAGCGCGAATTGACGGCGATAACCGTCGTTGCGTTCCCACGGCGTGAAGCCGAGAACTTTCGCTGCGCCGCTTGTCGGATAAAGCAAACCAGCCAGCATTTTCAATGTGGTCGTTTTGCCCGCGCCGTTTGGGCCGAGAAAGCCGACGAATTCGCCGGGTTCAATCGTGAAGCTGACTTCGTTGACCGCGAGCGTTTGTTCGTATTGCCGACGCAAAAGGCCTTTGACCGCGCCAGTAAAGCCGGGCTGCTTTTTGTAGGTGCGAAACGCGCGGGTAAGATTATTGACTTCGATGACGGGCATGAAAAAGTTTTGAATTCTTAATTTTGAATTTTTAGTTCCCGCACAAGATTAACTAAAAACTGAAAATCCCAAACTCAAAACTAATTTTACCGCATCAACTGTTTTTCCAAATAGCTGACGACTTGGCGGACGTTGGCGTCCACTTCCATGCGGTCTTTGACGAGGCGGCAGGCGTGCAAAACGGTGCCGTGATCGCGTCCGCCGTAAGCTTCGCCTATGGTGTTGAGCGAACTTTCCGTCATCTGGCGCGAGAGATACATGGCGATCTGCCGCGGAAACGCGATGTTTTCCGGGCGACGTTTGCTGGTCATGTCGGCGAGGCGAATATCAAAATGTTCGGCGACTTTTTTCTGGATCACTTCGATGCTGATTGTTTGACGACCTTCTTCGTGCAAAATTTCGCGGAGCAAACCTTCAACGACTTCGATGGAAAGTTTTTTGCCGGTCAACGACGCGTAAGAAGCGACCCGGATGAGTGCGCCTTCGAGGCGGCGGATGTTCGTGCGGATGCGCGTCGCGAGAAAATTGATGACGTCCTCCGGCAATATGACGTTCATGAGCTGCGCTTTTTTCTGCAAAATGGCCAGGCGCATTTCGATGTCCGGCGGTTGCAAGTCCGTGACCAAACCCCATTCAAAACGCGAGACGAGGCGGTTTTCCAAACCTTGAATTTCGCTGGCGGGACGATCGCAGGTCAAAACGATCTGCTTGTGCGCTTCGTGCAACGCGTTGAAGGTGTGAAAAAATTCTTCCTGAATGCGTTCTTTGCCCGCGAGAAATTGGATGTCGTCAATCAGCAGCACGTCGGTCTGCCGATATTTTTTGCGGAACTTCGCGAGCTGGTTGTTTTGAATGCCATCAATGTATTCGTTCGTGAATTTTTCGGACGAAACATAAGCGACACGCGCGCCTTTTTTCGTGCCGGAAACGTGCTGGCCGATCGCGTGCAGCAAATGCGTTTTACCCAAACCGACGCCGCCGTAAAGAAACAGCGGATTGTAAGATTTGCCCGGCGCTTCGGCCACGGCTTTGGCGGCAGCGTAGGAAAAATTATTGTTCGCGCCAACCACGAACGTGTCGAAGGTGTTCTTGGGATTGAAATGCAGGTCGCCGTTGACGCTGGCGCGTTCGGCGGCAGTTTCCGGTTTGACTTTGGGTGAAACGGGTTTGGTTGGTAAAACGGCGGCGGCAGGCGTTGGCGTTGTCGCGCCATTCACTTTGAATTTCACCAGCAGCTTGCAGCCGGCGGCAACCGCGACCGCATCCTGCATCAAGCTCAAGTAATTATCCTTGAGCCAGACTTCGGAAAATTCATTGGGCGTTTCAACGGTGATTTGATGCCCGTCCATCGCGCACGCGCGCAACGGGGCGAACCACATGTTGAAAGTGTCCCGGCTCAACTTGACGCGGAGATGCTCCTGCGCCGTGTTCCAAATTTTTTCTGCGGAAATCTGCATGTTATGCCGTCAATGCCCAGTTTTTATGTGTTTTATTCACTTCGCCTGTTTACCGGCCTTTTTCCGGGAGCCGACTGCCAGTCAACCGCGCGTCCGACTTTTATTCAAGTCAAAACGTGAAAAGTTTTACTTTGCCGTTTAACCCGCCTATGCAACCGAAGTGGCAAAACGCTTATTCCATGCGGCTTAAATCATTTATGCGCCGTCGTTTCACCCGATAATCCTACTGATTGTCCCAACCTTGGTAAAACATTCTGAATTGCGATACAGTTTTTAGGTCATCGCGTGAAAAAATTCGAGGACAACATATTAACTCTTGTTCACAAGTTATCCACAGGTGCTGTCGCCGTCACATAATTGCCATATTTCTTATCCAAAAATTGCAAAAATGGAAGGAGCGCTTGATCCGGCGAAACAATTTTATTTCGGCGGTGATTCATTGGCGTCGAAAATTCTTTCCCGATAACTGAACTTTTTCACGTCTAGCCGGTCTATGAGTGGCAGAAGTTAGCGCGGCTTGTGAACTAATGGACGAAGGAATTTTTAAGAAGATTGCCTTATACTTTGTTTTGATGATTGACAGAAATAAGAAGTGATGATTTAATGTTCACAGTTGCAGCGGGAATAACAGTGGTGAAAGAGCCGCAACCGGCAACTGAAGTTTGATCTTTGATTTTTATAATTTCGGCTTGGTCTTGAGTGCAGACCAGAGCGCGAGTTCTCCGTAATCCTACGTTGTGCTCATTTCGAATTCCCCGGGTCTTTCGGCCATCCTCTGGCTGACTGACCCGGTTTTTTCTTTTACAGGTCTGTTCTGAAACTTTTAACCACGGATGGACACCGATAAACACGGATGAGGAATAAGTTTTGACGCGAATTACACCAATTTTCACGAATTAAAAATGGCAACGGTGGGGCGAGCGTCCCCTCTAGCCGAAAATCCATTCATACAACCATCCTATTACCCTTTTTTTTATCCGTGTTTATCGGTGTCCATCCGTGGTTGAATTGTCTCGAAATTCCCGCCGCGTCCGTTGACACCATTTTTCTGCGCTGTTACCGTCTGCGTTCATATTTTTTGCGATGGAATATAAAGATACCTTGAACCTGCCGCGCACGGATTTCGCCATGAAAGCGGATCTCGTCACGCGCGAACCCGAGCGTCTGAAAAAATGGGAAGCCGCGCAGCTTTACCAAAAAATTCAAGCGCAACGCACGGCCGCCAACGCGCCGAAATTCGTCCTGCACGACGGACCACCGTTCGCGAATGGCGACGTCCACATCGGCACCGCGCTGAACAAGATTCTCAAGGACATTATCATCAAATATCAGACCTTGCGCGGCAAAAGCGCGCCGTATATTCCCGGCTGGGATTGTCACGGTCTGCCGATCGAATTCAAAGTTTCGCAGGAAATGCGCAAGGCCGGCGATACGAATGCCGACGCCGCGACCATCCGCACCGCCTGCGAAGCCTACGCGCGCAAATATATTGATCTCCAGCGCGTGCAGTTCAAACGCCTCGGCGTGCTTGGCGATTGGGAAAATCCTTATCTTACGCTGAACAAGGAATACGAAGCCGACGAACTGCGCCTGTTCGCGGACATCGTCGCGAAAGGCTTTGTTTATCGCGGCAAAAAGCCGGTTTACTGGAGCATTCCGTGTCGCACCGCACTGGCCGAAGCCGAAGTGGAATATCAAGATCACGTCAGCCAAAGCGTGTTCGTGAAATTTCCCGTCATCGGCCAAGACAAGACGTTCATCGTCATTTGGACCACGACGCCGTGGACGTTGCCGGCGAACTTGGCCGTCGCTTACAACAAAGATTTTCAATACGTCAGCGCCAAAGTCGGCGACGAGAATTACATCGTCTTTCGCGGCCTGCTGCCGAAGATCGCCGAAAAATGCGGCTGGACGGATTTTGCCGAAACGCCGTTTCCAACCGAGCAACTCGCGACCATTCAATATCAACATCCGTTTTGCAATCGCACCGGCAAAGCGTTCGCGGCGGATTTTGTAACAGCAGAAACCGGCACGGGTTTTGTGCACATCGCGCCCGGCCACGGCACGGATGACTATAATTTAGGCCGCGCGAACGGTCTGCCGATTTATTCGCCCGTCAACGACGACGGCGCGCTCGCATATTCGAACGAATTGCCGGTCGAGCAGCAAATGCCCGCCGAAATGGTCGGCAAATCCATTTTGGAAAAACATGGCAAGAGCGATGCGAACGAAGCCGTGCTGCATGAACTGCGTTTGCGTCATGCGTTGTTGCATCAGGAAAATTATCATCACAGCTATCCGCATTGCTGGCGCAGCAAAACGCCGATCATTTTCCGCGCGATGGATCAATGGTTCATTCAAATTGATTGGGAAGCGGAAGAATTCAAGCAGGCATTGCCAAATGCGCGCATCACAGTTCTTCAACGCGATGGCACAACTGCTGAAAGACCCGGCGTAAAATTACGCACTCGTGCTATTCACGCGATTTATAATGAGGTTAAATGGATTCCAGATTGGGGACAAAACCGCATTCGTGGCGCAGTGCAATCGCGTCCCGACTGGTGCATCAGCCGTCAACGCACTTGGGGCGTGCCGATTCCGGCATTTTACGATGGGAACGGCGAAGCGATTCTGCACAAAGACATCGTTTGCCAAGTCGCCGATTTGATCGAGAAACACGGTTCAAACATCTGGTTTGAGAAATCTGCCGCTGAACTTTGGGCGCTCGTGAAACCGGCGAATTGGAGTGGCGCGGAAGCCGTGGCCAAATCCAACGACACGCTCGATGTGTGGATTGATTCCGGCAGCTCCTCGCGCGCCGTTTTGATGCGCCGAAATGAATTACAACATTCTGAAAAAATTAAAACAGAAGGAAACAAAGAGAACGAAGAAACTTTGTTGCCTTCGTTATCTTCTGTAAAAAAATCAGCGACAGTCGCGACGTGGCAAGCCGACGTGTATCTCGAAGGCAGCGACCAGCATCGTGGCTGGTTTCAATCCTCGCTGTTGCTCTCGCTCGCGGGCAATGGCGCCGCGCCGTTCAAGACCGTTTTGACGCACGGCTTCATGGTGGACGCCGACCGCGAAAAAATTTCCAAGAGCAAGCAGGGCGCTTACGAAAAACCGCAGACCGCTGAAGCCTACGTCAAAAAATATGGCGCGGACGTCGTGCGGCTCTGGGTCGCCTCCCAGGACTACCGCAACGATATTGTGGTCAGCGACGAGCGTATCAACAAGGTGGGCGAGACGTATCGCCACCTGCGCAACACGCTGCGCTACCAATTGTCGAACCTCTACGATTTC
>JAMFSG010000384.1 GCA_026225155.1 Verrucomicrobiota bacterium | reverse complement strand
TTTATCGCCGATGGCCAGACCTTGCGCCTGCGGCAACGACGAACCGAGCGGCCCGTTGCTCATCAAAACGCCTTCGGGATTCAGATGCGATTCGCCGTGGCCGGTCAACTTGCTCGCGATGCTGCGAAAACCTTTCAAGCTGTCGAACGTCAGGCCATCGAAACCATACATCGAACGCAACGCATAAATTCCGTTCTCCGCGTGGCCCGCGTCGTTGATGAAATTGAACGCCTCATGCCATTCTCGACCTTGCGTGGCGAACATGATGCCGTGCACCGCCGCGCTCATCTCCGCGAACGCCGCCGGCCCACCCCAATGGCACGCCGCGCCACCGACCACCGCGTGAACATCCATGAGCGCGACCAGCGCCCGCGTCGCGCGCGGATCCGCGAGCGTGACTTCCGCGCCGGCGGAATTTTTTACTTTCACCGAATATTTCGGCGCCGACTTGGGCGTGGCGGCGAGGCGGGATTTAAGATTCAGCGGCGCGAGCGGCGGCGCTTCGACAGGTTTGACGACAGAAGTATCAGCAGCCATAAAATTTTATTTTTTAAGTTTAATTAAGAAGCAAAAACATATCGCGGAAAAATAAAAGAATCAATGATTCACCCTCCAAACAATGGTGACGGTTTAGTGAAACTATTTTGCCCGCCAAAGTCGCGGAGCGACGGAAGAAAGTAGCCCACGGTGCAACCGTGGGTTAAGCGCAATCAACTAAAAAAGCCCCGGCAGGGGCGACAGAAAATCATTACGAACAATTTTCGGTCGGATTTCTTTCGCCTCTGCCGGGGCTTGATTTGTTTTGGGAATGAAAAACTCACGGCTATTCGCCGCGGGCTACTATCAGACGCTGCTCCGCGGCTAGGCAACTTGATTCGCCTGGAATTCCAAAACGGCTTTGGTGCAACGCGCGCAAATCGTCGGATGCGCGGCGTTCAGGCCGATGTCCGTTTCCAAATGCCAGCAGCGCTCGCATTTTTTGCCGTCGGCTTTGCGAACAAACGCATATTCGTTAACATCAGCAGTTGCACGCTCCATTTCAATCAGGGGTTTAGCAGTGAAAGTATCGAAATCAAATTGCGAAACATTTATCACTTCTTTTATTTCAGATTGAAATACTTCATCAAGTTCAAATTTAGCGAATAAACCATTGCTAATTTCAATTAGGACTTCGGGAATTACACCAACGTTTTTTGCTCTTTCAATTGCTCGCAGTGCTTCTGTGTTTGGAAGTCGGATTATGACTTTCGCATCCAACGCATTTCCGATTGCGCCTTGCTGTCTTTGTTTTTCGAGCTTTGGCAATAGCCATTCACGAATTCCAAGATAATTTTTCCAACGCATCTTCTCAACTTCGGAGGTTGCAAATTCAGTGGGTTTCCAAATTGCTTCGTGAACCGATTTTTTTTCCGTCACAAATTTCCACAATTCTTCCCACGCTTCGTCCGCCGTGAAGGCCAAGATCGGCGCGAGCATCAGGCACAGGCCGGTCGCGAGGCGGTTCAGTGCAGTTTGCGTCGAGCGGCGATAGTCAGTTCCATATCGCCCAGTATAAAGGCGATCTTTCACGAAACTATGGTATTGCGACGACAATTCCACGGCGATGAACTGGCTGACTTTTTGATAGACGACGTGAAATTCGTAAGCATCGTAAGCCGTGAGCACTTCGGTTTCGAGCTTCGAAAATTCGCCGAGAATCCAGCGGTCGAGGCCGGTCAGATCGTTGTCCGCCACGGTGTGTTTCGCCGGATCAAAATCGTAAAGGTTCGAGAGCTGGTAGCGCAGCGCGTTGCGGATGCCGCGATAGGTCTCGCCGACTTTGTTGATGCGTTCCTCGCTCACGACGATGTCGCTGCGATAATCCTGCGAGGCGACCCACAGCCGCACGACGTCCGCGCCGTATTTTTTGACGTAGGCTTCGGCGGTCTGCGGTTTTTCGTAAGCGCCCTGTTTGCTCTTGGAAATCTTTTCGCGGTCGGCGTCCACCATGAAACCGTGCGTGAGAACTTTCTTGAATGGAGCCGCGCCATTGCCCGCGAGCGAGAGCAGCAGTGAGGATTGAAACCAGCCGCGATGCTGGTCGCTGCCTTCGAGATAAACGTCGGCTTGCCAAAGTAGGGCAGGCGTCTCGCCTGCCCGCGCCGACGCAATCGGCGCAGCTTCCTGACTGCTCGCGCTGACGCGCTCGCTGGGCAGG
>JAMFSG010000383.1 GCA_026225155.1 Verrucomicrobiota bacterium | reverse complement strand
GGCTGGTTCGTTTCGCGGCAAAATTCGGCGATCTTTTTCGGCATGTCGTCGGGACTTAAAAAGCGCGTGTCATCGGGATTGATGAGCGAAACGAACGGCGGTGCGCTGGCAGAAAGTTCGGCGAGTTTGGCAAAATCGTATTTCTCTCCGTGCTTCGCCCACTCGCGGCGACACTCCTGCACGATCCAAAGTCCGATGATATTTTTGAGCAACCGTGCGGAATTGCCGAAACCGATTTCATTCGTAAAACCGAGCGAACGGCTTTCGGCGGTGATGACGGGATTTGGCAATTCGACGCCCATGAGCGACCACGTGCCGGAGCTCAAGTAAGCCCAATTTTCGCCGCTCGCTGGAACGGCCGCAACCGCCGCGCCGGTGTCATGCGAGCAAGTCGCGATGACTTCGATTTGCGGCAAGCCAACTTCCGTCGCGAGATTTTTTTTCAGCGGACCGAGTTTGGTTCCGCTCGCGCAGATCGGCGCGAATAAATTTTCACGCAAGCCGAGCGCGGCGAAAAGTCGTTTTGACCAGCGCTGAAAAGTTGGATTGTAAAGTTGCGTTGTGCTGGCGAGCGAAACTTCATTGCGCGCGACGCCAGAGCAGAAATAATTAAACGCATCGCCGATGAGCAAAAGTTTTTTGGCACTGGTAAGTCGCTCAACTGGTTCAGCGGCAACTTGATAAATCGTGTTGAACGGCATGAATTGGATGCCCGTGATGGAAAAAATCGTCGGCCAATCCACTTTGGCCTGCACATTTTCAATGCCGAGCGCGGTGCGCGAATCACGGTAACACCAGACCGGCGACATGATGTTGCCGCGTTCGTCGTAGAGCACATAGTCCACGCCCCACGAATCGGTGCTGATGCCGGCGATGGGCAATTTTTTGGCGGCGGCTTTTTTAAGGCCGGTTTTCAGCTCGGCAAAAAGCCCTTCGATATTCCAATGCAATGCGCCGCTGCTTTTCACCGGGCCGTTGGGAAAACGATGCAATTCTTCCAACGCAATTTTTCCATCGTTCAACGTGCCAAGGATGACGCGTCCGCTGTCCGCGCCAAGGTCGCAAGCAAGGTAATGTGTGGGCATAGTGAAATTCCGGCACGCATCTTAAAGTATGTGCGCGTGGTGTCAAAAAGTTTGGCGCATATCTGGGAGGGACGGCGTGTCGCCGTCCCTAAAATCATGCCCGCATTCTAAAATATGGGACGGCGACACGCCGTCCGTCCCGAAAATATTCTTGAATAGAACGCAGTTGCCATCCGCCCTTTCCTGCGTCATTGTAAAAGCCCAAATTAAATTTTTATGAGCACACAACTCGACCAATTAAAACAATTCACCACGGTCGTCGCGGACAGCGGCGATTTCGCCACCATCAAACAATTTGCGCCGCGCGACGCCACGACCAATCCGTCGCTCATCTTCAAGGCCGCGCAGATGCCGGAATATTCTTTCATTCTGGACAAAGCCATCGCCGACAATCAAGCCAAAGGCGCCGGCAAAGATGCCGTGCCCGCCGTGATTGACAGCTTGCTGGTTTTGTTCGGCACCGAAATTTTGAAGATCGTGCCCGGCCGTGTTTCGACCGAGACCGACGCGAATTTTTCCTTCGACACCGAAGCGCTTGTCGCCAAAGGTCGCCGCTTCATTTCGCTTTACGAAAAAAATGGCATCGGCCGCGAACGCGTTTTGATCAAAATCGCCTCGACGTGGGAAGGCATCAAAGCCGCCGAAATCCTCCAGCGCGAAGGCATCCACTGCAATCTGACTTTGCTCTTCTCGCTCGCGCAAGCCATCGCGTGCGCCGAGGCGAAAGTGACGCTTATTTCGCCGTTCGTCGGCCGCATCATGGATTGGTATAAAGCGAAGGAGAAAAAAGATTTTGCGCCCGCTGAAGATCCCG
>JAMFSG010000382.1 GCA_026225155.1 Verrucomicrobiota bacterium | reverse complement strand
CGCCAAAAATCCCGCGACGAACGTGCTTGCGTAACCAAGCGTCACGACCACGACATGCGTTGCCAGCCAGAAATTTGTGTCCAAAACGGCGCGCATCATTTCCATCGTGTCGCCGTCGAGTGCGAGATTTTGCGCGATGATCAGCGTGATGAAAGCCATGCCCGATGCCACGACCGCGCCAATGCCGTTCTTATGAAATTTTTCCAAAATCATTCCGAGCACGACCGCGCCCCAGCCGATAAAAATCGCCGATGAATAAAGATTCGTCACCGGCGGACGGCCTTGCAGCACGATGCGATAAATCAATCCGGTCGTGTGGATGAAAAATGCCAGCGCGATCAGCCAGACGGCGGAGCGACGCAAAGTTTCCGACAGATTGAACCATGAAAAAATCGCGAGCAATCCGGCGAGAACGTAGATGACCATCGCATTGTAAAACGGTTGCATCTGGTTGAAGAAAACTTCCGCGCGCGCTTTCGCCAATGCGTGTGAAAAATTCGGGATCAGCGACGAACGATACTCCGCCAGCGCGGAATTGAAACCGGCGGCGTTGCCGTTTTTGAACGCATCAGTCATCGCGGCATAATCTTCAACCGCTGGCGGAATTTTTGCGCCTTTCGCCGCTTCGAGCAAAACGCTGCCGGTGCGTTTCCAGTCGCCGCCAGAATTTTCGGGTGGCACGATCAACGGCGGTTCCAGCCGCGCCATGAAATCGAAACGTTGCAGATAGCCGAGAAATTGGCTGAACGTTTGCTCGTCATATTTTTGTCCCGCCTGTTGCGCGCGCACGGCGGCGGTTCCCGCCGGGATCAGGTTTTCATAATCCGCCAGTTCCGTTTTCCAATTTTGCGAATTGGGCGGCTGGATCGTGCTTTTCAACTGCGCGTAAAGCTCCAACCGTTGATGCACTTTGATGACCGCGTGTTCGTAAGCGCTGCGCTGCGCGGAAGGCACGTTCGTTTCCACGCGTTCATTTTCCGCGTCGAACGCCTGCAGCGACGGCAAAAGCTGGTTCCACGAATAATGTTTTCCGTCCTGTTGTTGCTCCGCATTTTTGGGCGGCAATTTCAGGAACGTGATCAAGTCGGGATTGTCCACGCGAAAAACTGGAAAGTCATCGGCGACCTGCGGATTCATCATCACGTTCGCGAGCCACTCGGTTGCAGGAATAATTTTCTGCGTTTCATACCATTCTTTCCACGGCTCAAGGTCAATCGTTTGCGTCTGGCGGACTTGCAACAGCGAATTCCGCGCGAGCGAATCCATCGGTTTTAAACGACCATCGAAAACGACCGGCAACTGGCCGAATTCCGCGAACGCAAAATCTTTGTCCTTCGGCACGGCCAACTGGCCCAAAAACCGCAAGGCCATGATGCATACCAAAATCGGCGGCAGCCATTTTTGAAAAAATTTTTTCATTTCGTTTTCCTTTTCGTGATGAAGCCGACGAGGTGAAACAGGAATTGCACGATCAATCCGGTGGCGACCAGCGCGCAGCCGAGATACGGCGTCAGCCAGCTCGGATTGCGCACGACTTGCAGCACGGAACTCGGCGTCGCGCCGGCTGCTTCCGCCATTTGGCCGGCGGTCATCTGATATTGATAAAACGTCAGCCCCGCATAACGCAGCGGCGCGTTCATGTAAATTTCCACTGCGCGATTTTCGCCCGTCTGCGGATTTTGCAACTGCACGCGGCTGCGGAAACCTTTGGGGATATCCGTGCCGTCATAAACCGTGTGCGTCGCTTTCAACAGCCTCAGCGAAAAAGACAGATAATTTCTTTCCGGCCGCAACGCAAAGGTGAATTTTTTCCCATTCACGAAAATGGATTGCGGCTGCGTCAGATTACCGATGATCTGTTTCGTCATGTCCGCGCCCAATTGCCGCGCGTAACTTTGCTGCAACGCTTCGAGCATGCCCGCGTCCGCCGTCCAGCCGGAAACAATCCAATCGCCGAGCGAACCGTTTGGCCCGACGATTTCAATCAACGCCGCCGGCACATTTTTATCGTCCATCGTTTTCGTTTCGGCCACGGCCTTGAAATCAAAATTCACGGCGACGCCGTTCGTCGTCAGTGGCGGCGCATTTTGCATCATCGGCGCGCGAAAATTGGGTTCGGAATTTTTCCAGAATTTTTTCACGCGGATCGTGAACGGCAGATTTTCATTTTTGATTTCGTCGCTGTGCGCGAGCAGCTTTTCGGGAATCGTGATGACTTGTTCGGAATTCGCGCCCGCGTCCGTCGAGAAGGCGAGTTCGTAATCTAACGAACTTTCCGCATACGATTTCGTTTCGCCCACGGTAAAACGGATTTGCGATTCGTGCGCAAACATATCGGTCGCGAGCTGGCCGACCAGCAACAAAATTACGCCGCTGTGCGCGAGCTGGATGCCGATTTTTTTGGTTGAAAGTTGAAAACGATAGATATGCGCGGCCAGCAAATTGAGCAGCAACATCGTGCCGATCAAATATCCGCCGGGCAAAATCAGCGGGATTTTGTGGCCGAACAGATCGAGTCCGAAAATGATCCATTGCCGGAAATATCTTGCCTGCGCGTTGTAAAGTCCTTCGTCCACCTGTGCGAGTGTGCCGATGAAAACCAGCACGATCGCAAATGCCAGCAGCACAACGGTGAGCCGCAGCGACGTGAAAAATTTGATGATTTTACGCATTTATTTTACCTGCCAATAACCCGAGCAGATTGGTCGTCTTTTCGAGTTTAGTTTGAAAAAAAGAATTTTCACTCAAAAACTTCATTTGGGATAATTGGCCGACTGGATGAATTTCACGAATTCGTCTTTGTGCGTCGCGACCACTTTTTCATCACCCATCAGTTTGTAAAACCAAGTCTGTCCGTTTTGCGGCACGACCGCGCCGACAAGCCGCGCGGGCTGGCTGGTTTTCGCGTTTGTGCCGTTCATGTCCACGATTTGAATCTGGCCGTTCGCAGAATCCACCGAACTCACCATTTTTGAAAAATCATCTTCCTGCGCGACGGGCGGCAAACCAAGTTGGCCGCGCCAGCGGTTCACATTCGCCAGCAAACCGCCGCCTTCGCCGGCAAGTTGGCTGATGTTGACTTCCGCTTTCGCATCGCCGTCCTGGATCAAAAATTGCGCGAACAACATCGTCGAAGATGGTGTCACCGATTTCCAACCGGCGGGAATCGTCCAGATGGAATTTACGTTTGGACTGGCGCTTTGATTTTCAGCCGACGCAGCAGCAGCCACTTGTGCCGGCGCGCTTTCAACGAACGAGACCGATTTCAGAAATTGCAGAAAATTTTCCTTTTGCGACGCGACGAAAGCATCTTCGCCGGTCAGTTTGAAAAACCAACTGGTCGCGCCCCGCGTGAGTTCGGCCACCAAAACGCGCGCACGAAATTTGCCGTCAATCAACGGTTTTTCGCTGGCGATTTCAAACAGCTTCGCCGGATCGTTGCCGACGGAAATGGTTTCGGCCGTCGTCGCGTTCGTCAGCGCGGGCAGTTGCATCTGGTCGCGCCACATATTGACCAAAGCCAATTCATCTTCGCCCGCTGGCAATGGAATGACGCCGACATCCGCCGCTTGGCCGGAAGAATTGGTCACGGCAAAACTGGCGACGCGCATCTGGCTCGGCGCGATTTGCGCCCAGCCGATCGGCAGCACGAATTGTAATTGTGGCCGGGAATTTTCCGTTTGAATCGGCGCGGCCATGTCGTTCGGCGCGTTTGGCTGCGGTGCGGCGGAAGAATCTTCCTTGGCGACTTGATAAACTTTTACGTCATCGCGCTTGCAACCGGCGACGAAAATAATTGCCAGCGCAAACAGCGCGGTCGAACTTTTCAAAAAAACTCGGGCCAATGATTTCACTTTGGTAATTCTATTTAGATTGGATGTATCAGCAAGCCGTTTGGTTCCCCCTGCCCGGCAAATGACTTGAACTGCCGCCGGTTTTCGCTTAACACCTTGGCGAAAGGAAAAAATATATTATGAGCGCAAACATCGGCATCTCGGACAAAAATCGCAAGGCGGTCGCGGCGCAACTTTCGCGCCTGTTGGCGGACGAATTCATCCTCTACACCAAGACGCGCACTGCGCATTGGAACATCGAAGGCAAAGATTTTCATTCCGTGCATCTGTTTTTTGAAGAGCAATACGAACAGTTGGACGAAGTCATGGACAGCGTGGCCGAACGCATCCGCCAGCTTGGCCATTATGCGCCCGCGACGTTGAAGGAATTTCTGAACCTGACGCAACTTTCGGAAAAGCTGGGCGAAAAAAACGACAGCCAGGGTTTCATCAAGGAACTTTTGGCCGACCACGAAGGCATCATCATTTTCATCCGCGAAAACATCAACCCGTTCGCCAATGAATTCAAAGACGCCGGCACGAGCGATTTTGTCACCGGCCTGATGGAAGATCACGAAAAGATGGCGTGGATGCTCCGCGCTCATTTGACGTAATTTTTCATTTGGCGGCCAGCCGTGGGTTCAACCCACGGCCATGTTCAGCAGAAACTCGATGTTGCTGCCGGTTTTCTTGAGCTTGCCGAGCATGAGGTCCATCGCCTCGACCGGCGGCACGCCGGTGAGTGCGCGGCGCAAGATGACGACGCGGCTGCCTTCGTCGGGATGGTAAAGCAATTCTTCTTTGCGCGTGCCCGATCGCTCGATGTTGATCGAAGGAAAAATCCGGCGGTCAACGAGCGCGCGATCAAGGTGCGCTTCCATGTTGCCCGTGCCTTTGAATTCTTCAAAAATAACTTCGTCCATGCGCGAACCGGTATCTACGAGAGCCGTCGCCATGATTGTGAGCGAACCGCCTTCTTCGATGTTACGCGCCGCGCCGAAAAAGCGTTTCGGCTTGTGCAACGCGTTTGCGTCCACGCCGCCGGAAAGAATTTTTCCCGAGTGCGGCTGAACGGTGTTGTAAGCGCGCGCCAGACGCGTGATGGAATCGAGCAAAATCACGACGTCGCGTTTGTGTTCAACCATGCGCTTGGCCTTTTCGATGACCATTTCCGCGACCTGCACATGACGTTCCGGCGGTTCATCGAACGTGGACGAAATCACTTCCGCGCCTTTGCAGGAACGTTCCATGTCCGTGACTTCTTCCGGCCGTTCGTCAATCAACAGAATGAACAGATACGATTCCGGATTGTTTTTCAAAATCGCGTTGGCGATCTTCTGCATCAAAACCGTTTT
>JAMFSG010000381.1 GCA_026225155.1 Verrucomicrobiota bacterium | reverse complement strand
TTTCAACACCCGTTCCAGTTCATCGAGCAGAGCGAGTGGCTCCAGCGTGGGGCGGTCGCACTTGTTCATGAACGTGAAAATCGGCACGCCGCGCTGGCGGCACACTTCAAATAATTTTCGCGTCTGCGGCTCGATGCCTTTCGCGGAATCAATCACCATCACGACGGCGTCCACGGCGGTCAGCACGCGATAGGTGTCTTCGGAAAAATCCTTGTGACCGGGCGTGTCGAGCAGGTTGAGGCGATAGCCGTCGTAATCAAATTGCAGCACGGTCGAGCTGATCGAGATGCCGCGTTTTTTTTCCAATTCCATCCAGTCGCTCGTCGTCGCGCGCTGGTTTTTGCGCGCGGTCACGGAGCCGGCGAGTTGCACCGCGCCGCCGTAAAGCAGCAGCTTTTCCGTCAACGTGGTCTTGCCCGCGTCCGGATGCGAAATGATGGCGAACGTGCGTCGCCGCTGGATTTCTTTTTCAATGCTGCTCACAGAGCCGCGCAGGATAACAGACTGACGAAACCGGACAAGCAGAGAGCGTTCGTTGGGAATCGCTTTTCCTGAAGAGAATTGATTGGGGCAAAAAGAAAAGAGACCGGACACTACTCCGGTCTCTTCAAGAACAACCTAAATTTTTTTCAACAATCGCAGTTTACAGTTTGCACACGGTTTACTGCTTCTTGTGCCTTACGACGAAATCAGAATAACACGCCGCCGGTTTTTGGCTTGTCACCAGATGTGGTGACAGCGAACATTTTCTGCCGATACGCGTAATTAAATACACTATGATCAAAAATCCGGATTAAAAAAACGAAGCAGGCACGCAACTTATTTCTATTAGCTGTTAGCTAAAGGAAGCTGCGGCTGTATCTAAATAATTGATAGGGTTTTAGTCTTCTCTTTGCAAGGAATTCACGATTTTAACAATCCCTCATAAAACAATTAAAATAATAGTTGACTGTTTAGTAAACTTTGATAGATTGACTTTGTTGCTTGGCACAAGCCGGCGATAAACACAGTTAACAAAATAGATTTTATGGGTCGTGTCAGTGATGCAAAACAAAGATTGATGGATTCGGTTCTGGAGTTGATCTGGACCGGTTCTTACGGTAGCACGACCATTGACCAGATTTGCGACAAGGCGGGCGTCAAAAAGGGCAGTTTTTACTATTTTTTTGAATCGAAGTGTCAGTTGGCCGCCGCCGCGTTCGATGATAATTGGCTGAACCGGAAAATTGAGCTGGATGGCATCTTTTCCGCCAGTGTGCCGCCGCTGGAACGATTGCAGAAATACGCCGAGTTTGGCTACAATGTGCAGTGCGAAATCAAAGAAAAATACGGTCGGGTGCTGGGTTGCCCGCAATTTTCGCTTGGTAGCGAGGTTTGCACACAGGAATTGGATTTGCAGAAGAAAATCCAGGACATGCTGGAATCCAAGCGCAAATATCTGGCCTCGGCCATCCGCGATGCTCATGCAAACGGAGTGATTGATGCGTCGGACGCGGAGGCGAAGGCGCGAATGATCCAGGCATATTACGAAGGTTTATTGACGCAGGCGCGAATTCAAAATGATGTAAGCGGGTTGCGCGACGCGGTTCACGGATTTTATGCGATTTTGGGCGTGAAGGAAACGGCGGCAGTTTAATTTTTGATTTTTTTTGGCGATTTACTTGACTAAACAGACAACTATAAGAAAGGGAAATGATGATATGAAGACGAATAAGATAGCGGACAAACAGAATGTGACTCGGAAATTGGCCAGCGCGTGTTTCGCGCAATGCCAGAAACTCGCAGCGCAGATCGCGCAGGCGAAAAACAATTTGGTCGCGGAATTCAAAGAAGCTTTTGGTGGTCAAGAAAGATTGATCCAGCTCGCCGTGAACGAAGCCGAAGCTTTGGCGTGGGAAACGGAATATCCGCATCTCGTATTTCCATCATTGGCTTTGGAAAAAGTGAAGGTCGCCGCGAACTGGCAGCAGCGTCAGCAATTGGTTCGTCGGACAAACCCGATCTTCGCGTTCGCCGCGTGATCGAAAATCAAAAAACAAACTCAAAACAGGAAAAATTAAAATGATCTCGAATAAAAACTTTTTACGTCCGTTGGCGGCTGTCGTCCTGACTGGTTCCGCACTGGCACTTTTAACGGGTTGCGGCAAACCGGCGGCGCAGCAGATGCCGCCGCCCGCGCAGGTCACAGTCGCGCCGGTCGAAGAAAAAGACATCGTGGAATGGAATGAATTCACCGGCCACGCCGACCCAGTTGATTCGGTGGAAATCCGTCCGCGCACGTCCGG
>JAMFSG010000380.1 GCA_026225155.1 Verrucomicrobiota bacterium | reverse complement strand
GTCGCGAAAATATCTGGAAGCACGATCAAGAACTGGCGAATCATGCCTACGAAAAATTATCCGCGCTGAAAAACATCCGCTTGTTCGGCCCGAAATTAAATTCTCCCAACGCGAATTTGCGCGCCGGCCTCGTAAGTTTTTTGCTCAAGGACGTTCACGCGCACGACGTCGTGACGCTGGCGGATCAGGCGGGCGTGGCGTTGCGCGGCGGGCATCACTGCACGCAACCGCTCATGCACAAGCTCGGCGTGGAATCCACCGCCCGCGCGAGTTTTTATTTTTACAACACGAAGGCGGAAGTGGATTCCTTTGTGGAAGTGATCAAGGAGATCCAGAAATTTTTCGGAAACTAACCGCCGTTTGACGTCGAGGCCAAATTCTGTGATAAATAACTTATGGCTGCTTTAACTTTAGATCGCGTTTTGACCGAGGCCGAGGCGTTGCCTGCCGATGAGCAGGAAATGCTCGAAGGCCTTTTGCGTCAACGTCGTATCGAGGCGTGGCGGTTGGAAACGGCGGCGGAAGCAAATAAATCGGCCAAGGCTTTTCGCGCCGGCAAACTCAAGAGCCAGTCCGCTGAAAGTGTCATCGCCCGTTTGCGCGCGGCCAAATGAGCCATGCGCGAACTTGTCCTCTCGCCGAAATTTGAACGGGCGTTCCGCCGTCTGGTCGGAAAAAATCCCGCGTTGCAACCGCAGATCGAAACGACTTTGCGGCGCATGGCGGAAAATCTCAACGACCCGCGATTGAAGACCCATCATTTGAGCGGCCAGCTTGCCGGATTGCACGCCTGTTCCGTGGCTTACGATTGCCGCATTGTTTTTTCTAAACAGAAGCATCCGAAAACTGGTGCGGAAGTTTTATTGCTCGTCAACATAGGCACGCACGAAGAAGTTTATTGATGAATATTTCTCCCCAATCGCAAATGAGCGCCGTGCTGGAAAATTTTCCCAGAGGTATGCAGCTGAATTCTAATAACCGCTTGCGTTAATCATCCACGCGTTTAGATTGCAGCTATGATCGAGACATTGGAAATTGCCAAGGCGGGGCGCAACCTGCCGAAGGTTGTGCGCGGATTGAAAAAATCCGGCTCGCTCGCCATTTCCAATCGCGGGCGCACGGTGGCGTATCTCATTTCCCGCGACCGGGTGGAGGCGATGCTCGAAACCATGGAAATCATGGGCAATCCCAAGGCCATGAAAGCCATCCGCGATTTCGAGGCCGGTAAGACGAAGTTCGAACCGGTCGAGGTGCTGGATGAGGACTAAAGTAGAAGTCTCACCGCAGGTCAAAGAATTCGTCGGTTCGCTGGCTCCCGTTCCACGCCGCGCACTTGCCCGCGCCATCAAGGGCTTATCCCAAAATGCCGGCGACCGAAAATTATTGGAAGGCAGACTGGCCGGTTATCATCGTCTGCGGGTGGCAAATCATCGCGTGATTTATCGGGAGCAATCGTCTGCGGGCGCGCGGGTCATTTTCTGCATCTTTGCCGAACATCGCAGCGTGGTGTATAAAATATTTCAACAAATGCTGCTCGAAGAATTATCCAAACAATGAACGTGGAAACAAAAACCATTCAATTTGATTCGCAAATGAGCGCCGTGCTGGAAAATTTTCCGGGCGCGCAGCGGGCGTTGTTCCGGCGGTATCACATCGGCGGGTGCAGCAGTTGCGGTTTTGCGCCGACGGAAACGCTGGCGGAAGTTTGCGCGCGCAACGGCAATTTGGACGTGGCCGAAGTGCTGGCGCATATCCAGTCCAGTCACGAGCTGGACGCAAGGGTTTTGATCTCGCCGAAGGAACTCGCCGAACTATTGCAACGCGATCCATCGGTGAAACTGGTGGATGTGCGTTCGCGCGAAGAATTCGAGGCGGTGAACATCGCCGCTTCGGTTTTGCTGTCGCAGGACGTGATGCGCGAACTCATGGCGAGCGGCTCGAACACCAATCCGATTGTCGTGATTGATCACGCGGGCAAGAACGGTCTGGACGCGGCGGCGTATTTCATGGGCCACGGTTTGCAGAACGTGCGCTGTCTGCGCGGCGGCATTGACGCGTGGGCGCAGGAAGTTGAGCCGACGATGCGCAGATATAAATTGGGATAAAATTTTTACCGCAGAGACGCAAAGTCATTTGTGGAATAAAATTAAATCGCCGGACAGGATTTGAACCTGTGTCATTCGTCCTTCGAGTGAACGCGCTCTATCCATTTGAGCTACCGGCGTGCTTTTACGCACCTGAACTTTATCATGTTGAAAATTGGCTCTTTTGCTTCGAAATGAATGCTTGCAGCAATTTTCCGGCTGCTTGTGACAGATTGTTTACTGCTTACCGTAGATTATTTTCTGCTTGGCGCAGATTATCGAATGCTTAATGCAAAAATCGTTAGGGAAAATTCTGTCAAGAGGTGGACTTTATTTTTTCTTCCTTTTTTTTCTAGCCTGGTTTGACCAACTAGCAGTGGCCATTTTTATCATGCGCCTTTTGATATTCTCGCGCTTCCATTTTTCAAATGACATTTCTGACCATAAACGAATATGAAACGCCCAGTTCTCATCAAATTGTTTTTCACGGTCAGATTCCAAAGCCGTTTCAATTTCTTGTGGTGTTGCTTGAGCGGTAGAACCTTTATGTAAAAAATCGCGCAAAAATAATTTATAAAAAGCTAACCTATCTTCTGGTCTTTTCTTTTTGAAGGCATAATTCAACATGGCGGCGAAACTCTTTGGCCATTCTTCAATTTTTTTTGGCCTAGCCATTTTGTTCGCACTTTTTTAATGACAATCTCGGTAAAGCTATAAACTAAACGTTAAACTTGAACAACAGCACGTCGCCGTCTTTCACGACGTATTCTTTGCCTTCCATGCGGTATAAACCTTTCTCGCGCGCGGCGGCGACGGAACCGAGTTTCACCAGGTCGTCGTAGGCGACGGTTTCGGCTTTGATGAAGCCGCGTTCGAAATCGGAATGGATGACGCCGGCGGCTTTCGGTGCGGTGTCGCCGACGTGGATGGTCCAGGCGCGAACTTCTTTTTCGCCCGCCGTGAAATAAGTCCGCAGGCCGAGCAAATGGTAAGTCGCGCGGATCAAAACGCCGACGCCGGATTCGGTGACGCCGAGTTCTTTCAAAAATTCCTTCGCTTCGTCAGCGGAGAGATCAATCAAATCGCTTTCGATCTGCGCGCTGATGACGACGGCTTCGCACGCGAGATGGGTTTTGACGTATTCGCGGACTTTAAGGACGTAAGGATTTTTGTCGGCGGTTGCCAAATCGTTTTCTTTGACGTTGCAGGCGAAAATCGTCGGCTTGTCGGTGAGCAGGAAAAACGGTTTGGAAATGGCTTTTTCTTCCGGCGTCAACGTGACGGTGAGCGCGGGTTTGCCGGCGTCGAGCACGGGTTCCAATTTTTTGAGAACGGCTTCTTCGGCGAGCGCGATCTTGTCGCCACGCTTGGCGTCCTTGGCGACTTTTTCGAGACGTTTTTTCACGGCTTCGAGATCGCACAAAACGAGTTCGGTGTTGATGACTTCAATATCGCGCACGGGATCGACGCTGCCGGCGACATGATGAATATCGGCATCTTCGAAGCAGCGGACGACTTGCACAATGGCGTCCACTTCGCGGATGTGCGTGAGAAATTTGTTGCCGAGACCTTCGCCTTGCGACGCGCCTTTGACGAGGCCGGCGATGTCCACGAATTCGATCGCGGCAGGAATGACGACATTCGTTTTCGCGATGCCTTGCAGCACGGCCATGCGTTCGTCCGGCACGGTGACGATGCCGACGTTCGGGTCAATGGTGCAGAACGGATAGTTCGCGGCCTCGGCCTTGCGCGTGCGCGTGACGGCGTTGAACAGGGTTGATTTGCCGACGTTGGGCAATCCGACAATTCCAGCTTTGAGCATAAAATTTTTCGCGACTATGCGCGGGCGAATAGCTTACACAAAACTCAATTCACCAAAAGAGTTTGTTTTCAAATGCGATGGCGCGTGAGTTGCCAGATGACGTGTGCGCCGCCGTAAAGTCCGGCCACCAACAAGCAAAAACCGGAGATATGCTGCATCCGCAATAAAGTTTTCTGGCTCAATCGTCCGTGGCTGCGCGAGACGCTGAAACTCAACGCGCAAAACCAAAAATTGGTTCCCAATAAAACACCGGCAATGCACGCGGCTTTGGCATTCAGTTGGTCGGCAACCCACGGTTGTGAAGTGAGATAAGCGTCGTGCGACATGAGATAGGCGGCAATCACCAGCCAAGTGAGCAAGACGCCGAGATTGCCCATGACGCGCACGAAACCGGTCGTGAATGCTGAGTGCGGATGCAATTTTTCATTGAGATGCGCGCCGAGTTTTGCCGAAGCGGCGTCGAGTTTGGTTGGCACGTTGACGGTTTGAGCTGTCAAAAATTTTGCGCCAAGAAACAAAAGAAAAATGAAGCTGACGACTTCCATCAAGGCTTTCACCGTGCGGTTTTCAAAAAATGATGAAAAACCGGTGAACGCGATGGTGCAATAAATCGCTTCCATCGTCGCCGCGCCGAGGCCGATTAGAAACGCCCAAAGAAAGCCGCGTTTGCAGCCTTCATTCAGGATGGTCAGGTTGATTGGGCCGACGGGGATGGAAGAAAAGATCAGCGCGCTGAAAAATCCCGCCATGCCGGCTAAAAAAAACGGATGCACTTCCATTTTAATTCGCTCCGTCCGGTTCGTCTTCGTCCTCTTCGATTTCCTTCCGCCACGCGCGTGAAATGTGCGGTCGGATGAAACCGTAAACCAGATACGCCGTGAAGAACAGCGGCAGGACGTAATAAATTATTTTTTCGCGGAAGATCAACAGGCAGCCGAGAAAAATCGCGCCGGTCACGACTTTTAGAAAAGTGGTGGTCGAGCGCAGGCCGAGCGATTTGAAACTCGGATAACGCACTTCGCTGACCATCATCGCGGATAAAAATACGAGCACGACGGGCAGCAGATACGCAAGATGGCCGAGGTCTTTTTCTTTTTCGTTCAGCTTGATGATGAACAAAGTCAGCGACGCGACGAGACCGGCAGCGGATGGAATTGGAAAGCCGAGAAAATCTTTGCCGGCGCCGGGCAGATTCATTGCGGAAAGACAATTAAATCGCGCCAATCGGAACGCGCCGCAGATCAAATAAATTGAAGCAATGAACCAGCCGAGTTCCTGATAATCGTCGCTAAAAACATCGTGCAATACGACGCGATGGACGAGAAACGCGGGCGCGGCGCCGAAGGAAATCAGGTCGGCGAGCGAATCGAATTCACGACCGAACGGACTTTCGTGTCCGCCCATGCGCGCGACGCGGCCATCGAACAGATCAAAAATGCACGCGAGCAAAATCGCGCCGAGGGCAAATTTGATCGGCATCCAGTTGATGAATCCGGCGGCATCGGGCGTGAGATCGGCTTCGACAATTTTGGTCAGCGCGACGAAACCGCAAAATAGATTTCCTGCCGTCAGCAGGTTCGGCAGAAAATAAATTTTCAGTTTCTGATTTTCATCAGCCGCCGGATTTTTGATTTCGGTTTTTTCAGCCATGATTTACGCCAGTTCCGCTAAAATACTTTGTCCGCCAACGACACGGTCTCCGAGTTGGGTTTTTATTTTCGCATTCATCGGCAGATAGACATTCACGCGCGAACCGAATTGGATGAGGCTGATGCGTTCGCCGCGCAAGACGGGATCGTTTTGCGAAATCCACGGAACGATGCGGCGCGCAATGAGGCCGGAGATCAGGCGCACGCCGACTTTCGCGCCGGCAGGTTCGATGGATTCGATGCCGATCAAAACATTTTCGTTGAAGTCCGCGCAATCGGCGCGCATCGCATTGAGATATTGTCCGTCCTTGTGTCTGAAATACGCGACGCGTCCGGTGACGGGCGCGTTTTGGACGTGCACATTGAACACGGAAAGAAAAATGGAAATACGCTGGCATTCGCCGCCCATGAATTCGTTTTCCGTCGTGGTGTCAATGGTGTCCACTTTGCCGTGACCCGGTGCGATGACGAGATTTTTGCCGCTCGGCGTCATCGGGTCGGGATCGCGGAAAAAATAAAATGTGAACGCGACGAACAACACCCAAAGGCCAAGCAACACCCAGATCATGCTCAAAAAGAAAATAGCGATCCATTTGGCGAGGAACGCGACGAGCAGCAGCACGAGGACGGCGGCGAGCGAAAGCCCGATAAGTTTCAGTGCGGATTGCGCGGCCTTGCCAGAGTGTTTCACGGCTTCACAATAAAATTTTCGCCAGCGACTTGCAATTCAGCATTTTCAAGGCACGTTAAAAGTCTTCGCCAATTCCGGCGCGGTGCCGGAACGCGATTCTCAAACACACAAATAAATTATGTCCCTGCACACACCTGATTTGACGAAATTCCCGCCGCGCAGTCCGCGCACGCGCTTAGGTGGTTACGCGATTCTGCCGCGTTGCCTCGACAAGGGCCGTGCCACGCTCGCCGGCAAAAATGGCGACTATCATTACGCCTGTCCGCTCGATCAAGGATTCCTGACCTTCGCTGGCATTGATTCGGAAGAATTGAAAAAGCAGCTCGGCAAGAGTGACACGGAAGTTTTGGAATGGATCACGGCCAACGCCAAAAACAAACCGACGCCTTCGCAAATCATCGCGTGGACGAACTGGCAAGATAATCGTTCGCCCGACAATCCGGATTCGCGCGAATATTTCAACAGCCTCCACAAAACCAACGCGCCGAAACGCACGGATATTTCGACTTGGTTCGACGTGCTGGAAGTGGACGATTTCGTTACCTTCGGCGGCAAAGCCTGAAGAAATTTACGATTGGCGATTGCCGATTTACGATTTGTAAAAACAAAAACAGGAAGCAGGATTTAATTTCCTGACTTCCTGTTTTCTTTATTAGATTCAACTTACGCCGCGACTTCCGCGACTTCCACGACGACCGGTGCTTGCCACGCTTCGATTTTTTCGATGCGCTGACGGCGTTTGACGCCTTCAAGTTCAAATTCCACTTCGTCGCCGATCTTGTGGTTCACGAGCGCTTGCGCGACGGGCGTGAGATAGCTGATGACGCCGTGTTCGGGATCGGAATCCCATGCGCCAAGGATCGTGAATGTCTCCGGCTGATTCGAAATCAAATCCAGCACACGCACAATCGTGCCCTGGCCGACGATATCGGTTTTTGCGTTGGAAAAATCCGTGCCGCGCGCACGGGCGAGTTGCGCTTCGAGTTCTTCCTTGTTGCGCATGAGAATTTTCTGCATCTCCTTCGCGGCCTTGTATTCGTGATTTTCGCGCAAGTCGCCGTAGCTGCGCGCGATGGCGATCTCTTTCGAGTTGGCGGGAATTTTCTTCTGCACCAAATCCTGATACTCGATGCGGCGGCGTTCCAAACTTTCCCACGAAACGAGCAGGCTGGAATCTTGTTTCGTTTGTTCGCCGCTGATGAGCGGTTGCACGGCGGGATGCGCCTTGACGAGCCGCGCGAGCAGCGAACGTTTGTCCATGTCGTCGAAAACCGGCGACAATTTCAGCGCGCGCGTCAAATCCTTGACGACTTCGATGTCGGCGGATGCAGTCAATTCGCCGATCAATTGTTGATCTTCCAAAATGAAATCGCGCAAGCGGTTTGAGCGGCGTTCGTTGAACTGGTCGCGTTCCATCGCCGTGAGCATCGCGCGGAAAACTTCCGGGCCGAGGATGTCCACGAAATCTTCATTGCGTTCGCGGCCGAACCACAAAAGCAATTCGCTGCTGGCCGTGTGCTGGTTGATGTGCCGCGCGAGAGTTTCCTTCAGCAAATCCAATTTGCCCTGCGCGATGAGCAGGTTGGCGAATTCTTTCGCGAGCTTGGCGGAAACCAGATTGATCGAGCCGCGCAAAATTTCGTGCCAGCGTTCGGGATTCGCTTCGCGGAACGATTCGAGCGCGCGATGATGTTTCGCGGCGGGAATGGTTTCGACGAGCGGACCGAATTTGATGCCGTCCTGCAACCAGATTTGCGCGGCGGAAACTTCGATGGTCGTCGCCTGCAAACCGGCGGCGTGACGCAATTCGTCGCGCGCAAAAATCGCTTCCAGCGCGACCGACGGCTGCGTGCGTTGATACGAAACGATGTCCGCATTCAGCGCGTTGATGATTTCCGTCGCAGCGGCGGCCTTGTCGCTCAAATCCGAAACGGCCTTGAGAATTTCCGCAACGACCACGATGCGCGCCTTCAAACCTTTCGCCGCGCGAAAATCTGCGAGTGAACGCGCCTGCAATGAAGTTTCCTGTTGTTGAAAAATGACCGGCTCGGTTTTTTTCAACGGCACGATGAAGTGGCCGTCTTTTTTCATTTCGCGCTTCGCTGTTTCCCACCATTTTTTGTAATCTTCAGCGATGACGTCCGGCACGAGCACTTGCTGGATTTGGTCAACGGTCGCTTTGCCGTCAAAACTATTCAGCACGAGTTTGATCAGATCCAGATGATGCGCAGCGAGATGACGCACGGCTTCAATGTCCGCAGCTTTGCGTGCGAGAATGTGATTTTTCGCAATCGGTTTTAATGATTCCGCCGCGAACGCCAAATCCATCGTGTGACCGGCTTTACCTGGAAAATCAATCGTGAAACGTGCGAACACCGTGTCCACCGTTTTGATTTTTCCGAAACCCCAACTGCGATGCGTGCAGTAGCCGCCTTCGACCAATTGCACCAGCGGTTCCACGTGTTTGCCTTCGATTTTTCCCGCAGCGGCCAGTTTTTCGAATTCTTCTCTCATAAATTTTTAATCTCG
>JAMFSG010000379.1 GCA_026225155.1 Verrucomicrobiota bacterium | reverse complement strand
CGGCTCGCGGGGACGCTCGCCCCACCGTATTGTCGCCGGAACTTGGTGGGGCGAGCGTCCCCGCGAGCCGTGCCGGGCAAGTGCAGGAAATTTCTCAACTCGCCGGTTTGACTCACGCCGCCGCGCTTTCGCAAGTGCCGCTGTTACCGGAAGAATTGGCCGCACAAAAAGGATTATTTCCCGAAGGCAAGCTCGATCAGGATTTGCAACAGGTGGATTTGCGCGACCGCAATTCCTGGCGTTTGCTCATGGCGGAAGTTTCGTCCGTGGAATTGCTCGAAGTGCAACTCGTCAACGCCATCGCGCCGTTCATTTTGAATGCGCGGTTGAAACCGTTGATGCTGCGTTCGCCGGAACGCGACAAACACATCGTCAATGTCTCGGCGGTCGAGGGACAATTTTATCGCAAGTTCAAGACGACGCGGCATCCGCACACGAACATGGCCAAGGCCGCGCTCAATATGATGACGCGCACGTCCGCCGCCGATTATCACGCCGACGGCATCCACATGAACGCGGTGGACACCGGCTGGGTGACGGACGAAGACCCGGCGCACATCGCCGCGCGCAAGACCGAGCAGCATCGTTTTCATCCGCCGCTGGACATCGTGGACGGTGCGGCACGGATCGTGGACCCGATCATCGCCGGCCTCAACACCGGCGAACATATCTGGGGGAAATTTTTGAAGGATTACAAAGAGACGGATTGGTAAAGCTAGAACTGGAAACGGCCTTCAGTCTATTTATGTATTAGCTTTTGAACTGTTTCAATATTCTTATTTGCTCATCCATTTTACAGCATTCGTAAATGTGATCAATGATGCCCTTGAGTGCAAAATTAATCGTGTAAAGGAGTTTATATGAATCATTAAATCCCAAATCCAACCTTTGATTGACCTATCCAGACTATGCCGCTCTTACGGAGCTGATGATTCAACCAAAACGGAAACTACAAATATGTCACACCTACGGTGCTGCAATTTATTTATTTGGTGCTGGGATTTATTTTGCGGGTGGCGGGTAGTCGCGGGTTTGGCGCGGGGAACGGGCGTATGTTTTTGATGTGGCTGACGACGGCCCATTCGACAAAAAAGGCCGTCCCAATTGCGACAGCCTTTATGTGAACGAGAATTTATTTCAAGCGCGGCGAGGAAATATTTCCGCCGATTTACCAACGATGGTAGCCGTAGCTACGATCATAGCCGTGGTCATATCCATGCGCAAAAACGACGTGCGTCGGGTGATAATTCCAGCCGCCAGGAACCCACACGCGGTTATATCCGCTGGTGCGCCAATAACCCGCCGTCCAAACGTAATCCGGGCCGGGACAAGCCGGAACTGCCACCGCGACGGTCGGAGCGCAAACCACCGGTGCGGCCACAATTAGGGGGGCCGCCGGAGCCGTCACAACGACGGGCACGGGCAACGGAAGTCCAAACGAAAAACCGAAGCGCACTCCGGCATGGGCAGACAAGGAAGCCACGCCAATCGCAGTCACCGCCAATATCAATTTAACAGTTTTCATAAGTTTCTTTTTATTGTGAACGACGTCATTGCCGTTCATTTAAGTTAGACGAAACACTTGTTTGAAAGTTACAGAACCCGCTTGAAATAAAGCGATGTGCAATTCTTGCACCTCACAAACCATGCCAATGGGATTTGCTGGGGTTTGAATCGTTATCGGAGGAGGGTGCAAGATTTGCACCGGAAATGACGTGGAAGATTTCGCTAAAAACCGTAACGCACCGTCACGGGTTTTTCGGAAAATGAGCTGCCAGCAGGTCGCCGGCCTTTTGCACGCCGTGGGCGATGCCGCCGGAAAAGTCGCCGTTGCGAAAATAACCACTCATTGCGTCCGCCAATTCGCGCCAGAAAATGTCGCCACATTTGGCGTGAACCGCTTCGTCGCCAATGACGGCAAATTTCTTGGAACGCGGCGCGACGAAAATCAGGACGCCATTTTTTTCGGAAGACTTGTCGAGGCCGAGGCGGAGAAATTCTTTTTGCGCGGTCGCCACGGCATCGTCCACGTGTTTGGGGCTGATGAGCACGCGGATTTCGCCGGAAGTTTTTTGTTCCGCCGCACGGATCGCCGACACGATGTTTTCGTGGTGCAATTTTTTGGAAAAGGTTCGCGGGTGCATACTCATTTACCAACTGCCTCCCGCGCCGCCGCCGCCGAAACTTCCGCCGCCGCCGGAGAATCCGCCACCTCCGCCACCACCCGAAAATCCGCCGCCGCCGCCGCGGCCACTGCCCCAATTACTATTGGAACCCATGCTGCTCAAAATCAACCAGGGCGCGATGCCCGATCCGCGACCGAAAAAAATGAAAAGCAAAATCACCACAAAAATGATCACCGGCAAAATGGATTTGGCCGCACCGTTTTGATTTCGATCCGCAACCGTTTGGCCGTTGCCTTTGTATTCACCTTTCGTCGCGGCGATGATGGATTGGACGCCAGCGGTCAAGCCGCCATCGAAATCACCGGCTTTGAAACGCGGCGCAATCTGTTCGTCAACGATGCGTTTGCAAAGCGCGTCCGGCAGAACGCCTTCCAAACCGTAGCCGGTCTGGATGAACATTTTGTGGTCCTGGACGAAAATGAAAAGCACCGCGCCGTTGTTTTTATCTTTTTGTCCGACCTGCCACGAACGGACGACGCGGACGGTGTAGTCATCCACCGACGAATCGGATTGCATCTTCGGAAAAACGGCGACGACAATCTGCTCGGAAGTCTGGCGCTCAAAATCGGCGAGCGTTTGGTTCAGTTGCGAAGCCGTGGATGATGAAACGACGTTGGCGTAGTCATTAAAATAAGCCGTCGGCGCGGGCGGCATGACTTCATCCGCGAACAGCCGGCAGCCGAGCAACAGAAAAACGATGACGCAAAAGCGTTTCACAAATCAAGGATTGGTCGCTGCGGGCTGGCCGAAATTAAACTGAACTTTCGGCGCGGTTTGCGCGTCCGGCGCGGCGGCAAAATACGGCTTTTCTTTGAAACCAAACATGCCCGCATAAAACACCGCCGGAAAAGATTTCACCGCGGTGTCGTAATTTTGCACGGCCGTGTTGAAATCGCGACGTTCGACGCTGATGCGGTTTTCCGTGCCTTCGAGTTGCGCCTGCAAATCGCGAAACGCATCCGTCGCGCGCAGTTGTGGATAATTTTCCGTAACGGACATTAGGCGCGATAACGCCGTGCCAAGTTGACCTTGCGCTTTGTCAAATTCCGCGAGTTGAGCGGCATCGGCCGGCGCGGAGCTGGCGCTGATGGTCACGCGCCCGACAGATGCGCGCGCATCGGCGACCTGCGTTAGCGTGGATTTTTCAAAATTCGCCGCGCCGGAAACGGTTTGGACGAGGTTGGGAATCAGGTCGGCGCGCCGTTGATAAACATTTTGCACCTGCGCCCATTGCGCGTCGGTCGCCTGCGATAATTTATTAAGACCGTTGTAGCTGCCGCCAATCGCCAGCGCGATCACTCCGAAAAACAGAATGACCAGCACCAACAGAACTGCGAGAACGATGAGAATTTTTTTCATGATTAAATCGAAATAAATTGATTCAGCACACTTTAACTTTTTCGTCGCGGGTAACAATTACAAAAAACGGCTGAAATTGTAATCTG
>JAMFSG010000378.1 GCA_026225155.1 Verrucomicrobiota bacterium | reverse complement strand
ATGGGATCATCATGGATTTCGCGCGGCACAACCGGCAGATCTGGGATTTCAATAAGGAGAAACAAACCGTGCGCGTCGGCGCGGGCGTGATTCTGGATCAACTGAATCATTTTCTGCGCGCGGAAGGTTTTTGTTTCGGGCCGGATGTTGCGACGAGTTCGCGCGCGACGTTGGGCGGCATGATCGCGAATGATTCGTCCGGCGCGCACACGCCGTTTTATGGCACGACCGGCCAGCACGTCAACGAGATCGAAATCATCCTTGCCAGCGGCAAAGTCACACGCATCGGCGCGCATCTCGAATCGCTGCATGAGCAACGGCATCTCGTCGAAGATTTGGTGGTGCTCAATTCGCTGCTCATCAATGAACGTTTTCCGGCGGGACTTTTGAAACGCTGGCCGGGCTACGGTTTGGCGCGCGCGCTGGAACAACCGGGAAATCTCATCCCGATTTTGTGCGGCAGCGAAGGCACGTTGGCGGGAATTTTTTCTGCCGAATTAAAAATTTCCCCGCTGCCGGAAGAACGCGGCGTGGGCCTGATCTTTTTCGCATCCGTCGCCGAAGCGATGCAGGCGACGACGGCGTTGCTCGAACTGAATCCCGCCGCGATCGAACACGTGGACCGTCCCCTGCTCGACCAGACGCGCGGGCAACGGGAATTTCAGGCGGTGCGCGATCTGCTGCAACTCGACACGCAGCCGTGCGAAGCCATTTTGGTCATCGAATTTTTCTCGGACGTAAAAGACAAACTCGCGCAGTTGCAAAAACTAAAACTCGGCTTGCGCCAACAAATATTAAGATCCGAACGCGAAACCGCACTCGTCTGGGCGATGCGCAAAGCCGGACTTTCACTTTTGACCAGCCGCAAAGGCGATGCGAAGCCCGCGTGTTTCATTGAGGACGCGGCGGTGCAACCGAAAGATTTGCCCGCGTATTTTTCCGCGCTGGAAAAACTTTTTGCGGACGTTGGCGTCACGGCTTCGTTTTATGGCCATGCGGCTGGCGGACTTTTGCACGTTCGTCCCGTGCTCGATCTGCATCGCGGCGAAGACTTGCGAAAATTCCGCCATATCGCCGATGAAGTTTCGGCGCTCGTCGCGCAATTCAACGGCTCGCTTGCCGGCGAACACGGCGTCGGCATCGCGCGTTCGGAATATATGCGCGAACAGGTCGGCGCGGAATTGTATCGCCTGATGCGCGAGATCAAATTGTCGTTCGATCCCGGCAATCTTTTCAATCCCGGCAAAATCATCGGCGACGGGCGTTACAAAATTGACACGAACCTGCGGCAAGGCGTGGAAGAAAAAATCATTTTGCCATTCGTGCCGGAACTGGCCTTCGCCGCGCGCGACGAATCTTTCACCGCGAACCTCGAACAATGCAACGGCTGCGGCGGTTGCACGAAACAGACGCCGACGATGTGTCCGACCTATCTCGCGACCGGCGAAGAAGGCATGTCCACGCGCGGTCGCGCCAATCTTATCCGCGCCGCAATGGAACAACGCACTTCCGGCAGCGATCCGTTATTTTCGGAAGAACTGGATTTCGCGCTGGAAAATTGTCTCGCCTGCCGCGCGTGCACGAGCGAATGCCCATCAAACGTCAACATGAGTTTGTTGAAAGCGGAACTGCTGCACGCGCGCATCAAAAAAAGCGGATTGAAATTGCGCGAACGTTTTTTGAGTTCCGTGGATTCGCTCGGAAAATTCGGCGGCATTTTTCCGCGCACGACAAATTTTTTCCTGCGCTCCGGTTCCGTGCGCCATTTCACGACTAAAATTTTCGGCCTCGCGCCGGAACGTCCGCTGCCCGAACTCGCGCCGCGGCGTTTCGACCGCTGGTTCGCCAAACACAAATCCGAACCGAACGGCTCGCGCGGGCGCATCATTTTGTGGGACGACACATTTGCACGTTATCATGAACCGCACATCGCCATCGCCGCCGTCAAGGTTTTGGAGGCGGCGGGATTTTACGTCACGCTCGCGCAAAAACGGAAATGTTGCGGTCGTCCCGCGTTCAGCCAAGGGAATCTCGACGAAGCCAGAAAGTTGGGCGAACATAATTTTGCCATTCTCGCGAACGACGACGCGCCGATCATCTTTCTCGAGCCGTCGTGTTACTCGATGTTCGCCGAAGATTATCGCGAATTGAAATTGCCCGGCGCGGAGGCTATCGCGTCGCGCAGTTTTCTGTTCGAGGAATTTTTGGAAAATCTTTTGAAGCAGGAATCCGACGCGCTGAAATTTGATTTTGAAACCGCGCATTTTGCCGTGCATATGCATTGCCACGCGAAGGCGTTGAGCAATCCGAATCTCGCCGTGCAACTCGCGTCGCGCCTGCCGAACCGCACCGTGACCAAACTCGAAACCGGCTGCTGCGGCATGGCCGGCGCGTTCGGCATGATCGCGTCGAAATACGAACTCTCACTAAAGATCGCCGAGCCGCTCATCCAGCAGATCAAGCAGCAGCCTTACGGCACGACGGTGATTTTGTCCGGCACGAGCTGTCGTCATCAAGTGCAACATCTCGCCACCGTCCGCACCCAGCACATCGCCGAAGTTCTGGCGGATGCGCTCGCGTGAATTTTAGGAATTAAGATTTTCCAACGCGCCGCGCAATTGGGGGAATTGAAATCGGAAACCGGCTTGCAAAAAAAATTTCGGCTCGCAGCGTTGGCTCACTAACGCCAGCGAAGGTTCGGAACCCATCAAGCGTGCGCCGATTTTGACGGTGAATTCCGGCGCGGGCGGACTCCACGGACGATGTAACGCGTGACGCAATTCGCGCATGAACTCGACATTCGTCACCGGCTTCGGCCCGACGGCGTTGAAAGTTCCCGACAAATTTTCTTTTTCAACCGCCGTCAAAAACATTTGCACCAGATCGGCCAGATGGATCCAACTGATGAATTGACGTCCGGTGCCGACGGAACCCCCAAGAAATAATTTTGTCAATCGCGACAAGACTGGCAACGCGCCACCATCGCGTCCGAGAACAAAACCGATGCGTAAAATTACTTTGCGCGTTTTCGGAACTTTGGCCACAGTGAAAGCGGCTTCCCATTCGCGGCAAATTTTTGCGAGCGAATCATTTCCGTTAGGTGCCGCTTCATCGCACAACTTATCTTTGGTGTCGCCGTAAAAACCGACGGCACTGGCTTGCACCCAAACATGGGGCGGCGTTTTGACTTGTTCGATCGCGGCGGCGATCGCGTTCACCGAATCCACGCGTGACGAAACGATTTGCTGCAAATTTGCCGGCGTATGCGGACAATTGATACTCTTGCCGGCGAGATTGATGACGGCTTCCGCACCGTCGAGAACTTGAATCCACTCACCCAAATGTTTGCCATCCCAGCCGATTTCGCGAACACCGTCACCGCGTTCACGTATTTTTCGCGTCAGAATAAAAACCTCATAATCGCGCAAAGAAAATAATTTTGTCAGTGCGTTGCCTATAAAACCACTGCCACCCGCAAACACGATTCGAGATTTCATGATTGACCGCCTTTCCACGCTGCCCACGCATAAATGATCAGCAAATAGACGATGACAATATTTATCGCGTAATAACCCAGCCGTCGGCCGATGGTCGTCAGGTAAGGCCGCATATTGAAAACAAAAATTCCCGTGACCAAACGCAACGTCCAAAATGCCACAAAAAAGATGCAAATCGCGCGCGCCAAATCATCACCGGATGCAAGTTTTCCTGCCAGACTAAATGTGATAAGGCCAAAGCTAACGAGACATAGGTTGATGAACGAATAATAAACCCAGAACATCTGGCGAATGAATTGTGGCAACGCGGCAATGTGCGCGCTCAAATTAACGGTTCGTGGCATGAGCGCATTCGCAGAAATTAGGCCAAGATGCAGCACCCCGGCGATTTGAAGCAATCCAGTCAGGTTTATTATTTTCATTTTGCTCAAAATTTCTTCCTGAAACCACAGGTCAATCATGCTGAATGACGCCCGTCAAAAAACTTGCCGTCACAGTTTGGTTTTGGTGATTCGTCAGGCAACTTTCTTTTCATTTAGCATAAATCGGAGGTGGATTATGGGCGATACCCTTCTTCCGCATCTTGGAAAAGTTGAACATATTAAAAAAGTGCATTCCGCCCAAGACCAGCATCACAATTCCGAGCTTTGTCGAAATATATTCAACTCCTTGAACCAAGTCGGTTGGCTTCTCGCCCACGCGAAGGAAAAGCAGAATAAATCCTATGTTGATCAGATAAAAACCAACGACCAGAAGATGATTCACGGAATCGGCCATCTGTTGATTGCCTGAAAAAGCATCGACCAGAAATATCCGGCCATTCTTGTGGAGCGTGCGCGCCACCCAAATAGTCATGCCCAGACTGATGAGGAAATATGCAATGTAGATGCCGAGGCTAGTGTTCATAGTTTAATTTGGTTTAGTTAATTTAGTTGGTTTGCGAGAAAATTTTGCTTTGGCGCTTTCAGTTTTGTTTCGATCACTTGCTGGCCCGCAAATTTCAAAGTCACCGCGTCCAGGCGTTTGGCCAGAACCGCCAGATGACAGGTCGGCACGGCGGGAAACAGATGATGTTCGGCGTGAAAGAACATCGAATAAGAAATGAAATTAAGCCATCGTCCGCGTTGGGTGCGACCGACTTCATCCGGTCCGCAATCGTGATGCACGGTCCAAACGGCGAAAAATCCGGTGAAACATTCGCCCACAATCATTGCGCTGAAATGCCAATGCCACGCGGTCAAACCAGAATAAAGTGTGACGCCTAAAATGATTCCGGCGATGACCAGTAATTCCGCCGCGATCCATTTGCGCTTGTTCCATTTCGCCTGCCGCCACGCCGCCACATGCAACCGGATCGGAAACAACGGCCCGACTAATAAAGCGCGCCACCACGGCAAGCGCGCCGTTGCGCCTTCGGCATCTTCATCCGCCAGACAATGGCGATGATGGTGCATGTGCGTCACCTGCACCGCGTGCATGGACGAAAGCATCAGCACGCTCAAGCTGAACAAGACCAGATCTTGAACCACGCGCGGCAAGCCCATTGAATAATGCTGGGCGTTGTGCGATTGCCGCAACCCGGTCAGGAAAAAATAAAATGAGCAAGGCAATCCCAACCACCACCAACCCTTCGCATAAAAAAGCAGCGATAAAATTAGCCAAGGCAGACTGAGCGTTAACTCCCGATTTTTTTCGCATGACGTCAACGCCACGAGGTCGCGCCATTCAACGTTAGCGAGTGTGGGTGGAGTAGCGGTCGCTGTATTCATAGGTTTAGAAAACAATCATGTTTGGTTTAATGCTTTTCAGGGATCGAACATTGACCGCCAAAACAAGTCCGATTCGCCGCGATCCGACGATAAATGACGTGAAACAAAGGCGTGAGGCCGGGAATTTTTGCCAATGCAAATAACGGCCACGCCCACCAGATTTTTCTGGCGATCTGTAACGCCGCATCCGCGCCGCCATAAATCTGATCGTCCGCCGTCAGCAGTTTCATTTCCTTCAGCGGTTCGCCCGGATTCAGGCCAAGCCGCTTTTGCACCCACGGCGTTTGCAACGAAGCCAAATCAAAATGATGGCGGCGCAACAGCGGACCGAACCGCGCGACGGTGGCGAGGCACAACGGACATTCGCCGTCGTAAAGCACCCAGCCGCGCGCGGCTTCACCGGTTTGAATTGGAATGGTTGCATTCACAAAATTATTTTATTTGCCGATGCTCAAAAGCTTTTGAATCTTGTCGCCGAGCTTCATGAATTTTGTCAGCGCGCTCGTCGGCCAGCGGCTGATCTGGCCATACCAATCGGTCGTGATTTCAAAAAAACCGGCCAGTTCGCGCAGGCGTTGTTCGGTGTATTTGCCGGCAGCAGAATTATCACCGGCCTTGGCGATGCATTCGCGCAAGACGGCCAGCGTCGGGTCAATCTCGCGCTTTTTGCGTTCGTCGAGCACAATGCGAAAAGTTTCCCAGACATCCGGCAACGCCTCGAAATGATCGCGTTTGTCGCCCATCACATGGACAAGCTTCACAATGCGCAAGCCCTGCAATTCCTTGAGGCTGTTGCTGACGTTGGAGCGCGCAACAGCAAGCGTCTCGCTGATCTCCTCGGCATTGAGCGGCTTGGCCGAGATATATAGGAGCGCGTGGATCTGTGCGACGGTGCGGTTGATGCCCCACTTCGTGCCCATCTCGCCCCAGTGCAAAATGAATTTTTGTTCGACCGGCGTCAGCTTGTTCATATTTCTTTTATTTCTGTTAAGACAGCAATTACAGAATATAAGAAAATTTGTCAAGTGGGAGAATGGAAAAAAATTAAAATGGAAAGTTCGAGAACACCGATCTCCTGACCGGTCTGAAGTCAAAAAGAAATTTGCCGATCGGGAGATCGGCGTTCCGATTATTCAAACTTCGTCAGGCGAAAGGCCGATGGCGACGATGCTGCACGCTTGAATGACGTTTAAGCCGAGACGTTCGGCTTCCGCCAGAACTTCGGCAGATTCGGTTCCGGGATTCAGCCAGAGTTCATCGCAACCACGCGCGGCGATGTCCGGTAAAATTTTTAGCAAAACCCGCGGCGGCAGATAAACGCTGACCAAATTTGGCCGCGCCGGAACATCGGCAATACGGCTGAATGCAGGAAGTCGTTCAATCTGTGATTCTTTCGGGTTCACCGGATAAACGGTGAAACCCTGCCGCATAAAAGCGCGCACGGCTTTGTTGCCAAATTTGCTGCGGTCGGCGGAAGCGCCGAGGATGGCGACAGTTTTTTGGCTCATGATTTTTTCTGCAACACAAGCTGCGGGACGCTGATCGGCGTCAGTGGATTGATGGTAAACCCGTCCTTTTCCAAGCGGAACAGCCAGCCGGCGATGAGCAATTGCACGGCTTCAAGATTCAATTGTTCGTGCATAGACGGATATTTTCCCAGATTCGTGCGCGCGAGTTTGAACAGTGCGGCGGCCGGACGCAGCCGGTTTTTTTGCAGATGCACAAATGCGCCCGCGAGCTGGATCAGGCCTTTGTAAAAATCTCCGTTCGCGCCGCGACGGTCGGGCAACCATAAATCTTCGAGCACATCGTGCGCCTCGTAAAAAAGCTGGCGGTTGAAGCAATCGAAATAGCCGAGATAATGGGCATCGTGCTCGCGTCCCCGGAAGGATTCGATCATTGTGGCAATGCGCGCGCTTTTGTGGCTCACGCGTTCAAGATATAGTTTCATTTGCGGAAAACAAATATCTTGAAAGCCAACGCCAGCGGGTGCAGTGTTGTCTGGAAAGGCCGATTATGAAAATAAAATTATTGACCGTCATCTGTGTTTGTTTGGTGAGCTTGGGCGGCATCAGCACTAGCCGCGCTTCGCAAGATTCGTTGGATGTCGTGGGCGATGTGGCGCTCGCGCGTCCGGGTTGTTTTTTAGCCACGATATTTGGCTCGGTGGTATTCGTTGTTGCGTTGCCCTTTGCCGCCGCTTCCGGGAGTGTGAAAGCCACCGCCGATACGTTGGTCGTTGCACCCGCGAAAGCGACCTTCACACGTCCGCTTGGTGATTTCTCGAGCCTGCCTTGAATTAAAACGCGCTGGTTTGCGTAAGCCGGCGCGTTCAAATTGACATCTTCCCCGCCCTGCGACACTCTGCTTGCATGGCAAAACCTGCATTGGGACGCGGTCTGGGCGCATTGCTGGGCGGAAATCCTCCGTCCACGCAAACGGCGTCTGTCCCAACCATTCAATCGCCCGCATCAACAGCAATACCGTCACCTGCAATTGACAATCGCGAACGCGTTTTGCGCGTGCCGCTCAATAAAATCCGGCCGACGGCGATGCAGCCGCGCAAGGAGTTTTCCGACGAAGCCTTGCGCGAACTCGCCGATTCCATCCGCGAACAAGGCATCGTGCAGCCGCTCATCGTGCGCGAGCGCGACGGATTTTTTGAATTGATCGCGGGCGAACGACGCTGGCGCGCTTCGCAACTCATCAATTTGCCGGAAATTCCCGTCATCGTGCGCGAGGCGGATGACCGCTCGGTTTTGGAATTGGCGCTCATCGAAAATTTGCAGCGCGAAAACCTGAACGCTTTGGAAGAAGCGCTCGGCTACGCGCAACTAGCGGAACAGTTTCAACTCACGCAGGAAGAAATCGCGGTAAAAGTGGGCAAAAGCCGCGCGGCGGTGGCGAATGCGACGCGGCTTTTGAAATTGCCGTCGTCGGTGCAAAGCTTGGTGCGCGAAGGAAAAATTTCCGTAGGCCACGCCAAAGTCATCCTCGGTTTGGCGGACGAAAAAAATCAAAAACTCGCCGCCGAACGCATCGTCAAGGAAGGTTTGAACGTGCGGCAGACGGAAGGTTTGATCGCCAAGTTGCAAGCGCGCGGACAAAAAATTTCCGACAACGGCGACGGTGCAAAAACCAAGGCGATCGTGCCGATCAATTCCAACCTTGCGCGGCTGGAAGATAAACTGCGCGAGAAGTTCGGCACGAAAGTGCATTTGAAATACGCACACGGCAAAGGCGCGGTGGAAATCTCTTTTTTTAGCGATGATGATTTGCAACGGATTCTGGAAGTCTTGAATGTGACCGCCGACTAAATTTTATGGTTTTGGAAATAACTAAATATGGCAATCCGGTGCTCCGGCAAAAAGGCGCAAAGATTGAAACCGTCAACGCCGAGATCAAAAAACTCATCGCCGACATGTTCGAGACGATGGAGGCCAATCATGGCGTGGGGCTGGCGGCGCAGCAGATCGGCAAAGCGCTGCAACTCACGGTGATTGATGTGCGCGGCGCGCAAAAAGATCGTCCGTCCACGCTTGAACTCGACGGCAAACCGGCGGACATTGAAGAAATCATGCCGCTCGTTTTGATCAATCCCGAAGTCACACCCGTCGGCGAAAAAGTGAAAGGCAGCGAAGGTTGTTTGAGTTTCCCGGAAATTTTCGGCGAAATTTCGCGGCCCGAATCCGTGGACGTAAAAGCATTGAACGAAAAAGGCAAACCGATTTCGTTCCGCTGCGGCGGTTTGCTTGCCCGCGCGGTGCAGCACGAGACGGATCATCTGAATGGCCTGCTGTTCATTGATCGCATGGACAAAAAAACCAAGGCGGAATTGCAGGATGAACTGGACGAATTGCAGGCGCAAACGAAGTTGGAATTGAAAAAGAAATCCTAATCGGCAGGGCGAAACTGCGGCTGTTCCGCTTCGGCTTCAGGAAATATCAAACCGAAAAATTTCCGTTAATCGGCGGGTAATAAATGGGCAAAGCGGCAGCTTTACCCTACCGGTTTTACGACAAGAATATTTCAAGCCCACGCCAGATTCGGGCCTTTTAATTTCTCGAGCAACTGGGCGTCGGCGGCGGGGAATTTAAAATCGGCGAGTTCCGTTTTGGTGATCCATTTGACGGCGGCGCAATCCAGTGGCTGCGGTTCGCCGGAAATAATTTTGCAGATAAAAAATTTCAAGTGGACGGATTTTTCAGGATAAGCGTGCGTGATTTCCTCGAATAATTTTTCAACGGAAATTTTCACGCCGAGTTCTTCGCGGATTTCACGGACGAGACATTGTTCAAAAGTTTCACCCGCCTCGCGTTTGCCACCGGGAAATTCCCAAAGTCCGCCGAGATGGGATTTTGCGTGACGTTGGGTGATGAGCAATTTTTCGTCGCGGAAAATCAGGGCGGCGGAAACTTCGATCAAATTTTGGGTTTTTAATTTTGAGTTTTTAGTTGAAGCAAATTCGGCGTCGCTCATTTCAACTAAAAATTAAGAATTCAAAACTAAAAATTATCTACCCACGCTTTTATAAATCCAGCCGAGCTTTTCCATTTCCGCCGGATCAAACAGGTTGCGTCCGTCAAACATGATCGGATGCGTCAGGCCTTTTTTCGCGCGGGCGAGATCGAGCTGTTTGAATTCATCCCATTCGGTCGCGACTACGATCGCATCGCAGCCTTCGGCCACGGCGTTCATATCGTCAACGTAAGTCACATCAGGCAGAAGTGATTTGGCCTTTTCCATGCCTTTCGGATCATGCACGCGCAGAGTTGCGCCGTCTTTGAGCAAACGCTGGCACAAATCAATCGCGGGCGAAGAACGGACGTCATCGGTGTTCTGTTTGAACGCGAGGCCGAGCACGCCGATTTTTTTATCCTTCAAAACCCAAAGCGTGTCGGTGATTTTTTTGACGAAGCGTTCCATCTGGTCGGAATTGATGCGCTGGACTTCCTTCAGCAATTTGAAATCGTAGCCGATCTGCTCGGAGATTTTGATGAACGCGCTCAAGTCTTTCGGGAAACAACTGCCGCCGAAACCGATGCCGGCATTGAGAAAACGGCGGCCAATGCGTTCGTCCAAACCGAT
>JAMFSG010000377.1 GCA_026225155.1 Verrucomicrobiota bacterium | reverse complement strand
TGAAAAATTTGTTCGGCTGCATCGGCTGATCCAACGCCCATTCGTTGTCGTGGCTGTAAAGGATGCAGACGTCGGCGACGACTTTGGTATCTTTCAACGCGGGCGCGAGCACTTTTATTTCCTCGCCGATCTGGGCGATTTCCGCCTGTGTGCGGCGGCTACCTTCGAGATGGTGCGACAGGATCGCGCCATAAAATTGTTCGCAGCCGATGCGTGGTTGCCGCCAGCGAAAATAAAGCAGTCCGCTCGCGCCGCGCGAAAGCAGTTGGTAAGTGAACAGCCGGATCAAACCGGGACGCACAAGCGAATTTGCGTCTTCCCAATTCACCTGGCCGGCTTTTTGTTCCATCGCCCAAAAACCTTCCGCGCCGTCGGGCGTTTTGATGTCGGTTTTTTTGAGCGAACGCAGCATGTCAATGTCGCACGCGAGTTCGGCGGCCTTGGCCTTGATGGCGACATTGCTTTCGATGGAAACGAAATCCACCGTTTCTGCCATGTCAAAATGATCGAACTTGCGGACGAACGCACGCATCGTCGCGGTCAATTTGTGCTGCGGACAACGCTTGCGCAAAATGTCCGCCTGCATCCGCACGAATTGCACCATCGTGTCGCTGCTGAACCGGTTCCAATCCAGCATCAGCGCGGGATTGTGCATCACCGGCGTGAATTTCGGCATCGGGATTTGATCCCACGAAGTCACCGTCTGTCCCCAAAAACGCAAACCTAAAAGATCATTCAGCCGCTCGATAGTTTTATATTTTGCCTGCAACCACAAATGCCATTCCTTTTCCGTGACGTCGTTGAAAGAAAATTCCGTGTTGTTCCCGCCGATGCTGTTGTCAATTTGCCACGCGATGATCTGCGGATGATCGCCGATCGCGTCAATCATCGCATTGACGATACGCTTGGAATAATCCCAAAACGCGTCGCTCGAAAGACAGATCGCACGCCGCGTGCCTTCGTGCTTCACGATGCCGCGTTCGTCGAGCGGGAGAATTTCCGGATGCTTTTTGGCGAGCCAGATTGGCGGCGCGGCGGTCGGCGTGCCGAGAATGACCTTGATATTATTTTTCGCCATGATGTCCATGACGCGGCGCAGCCAGCCGAAATCGTATTTGCCTTCTTCCGGTTCGCAGATGCCCCAGGAAAATTCGCCGATGCGGACGACATTGATGCCCATCCGCGCCATGAGGACGGCATCTTGTCCCCATAATTCTTCGGGGTTTTCGCGGGTGCCGCTATAAGGAAAGACCCAGTGCTCCGGGTAATAATCAACGCCAAAATACATAAAAAAATTTCGGGTTAGAACTTATGGCGACTCTAGTTTCAAATTTTGCACCTTGCAACCAAAATCGCCAACCGTGTTAAAACTTGAAAATCCCTCGGCGATTGGGAATAGTGAAGGTCTGATGGTCTCCAGTGTCTCCACCAAAAAGCGGAACCGCTCCACCGGCGCGTTCAGCGAGGCGTCCACGTGGCGCGCATTTGGCGCGGGCTGGCGTCCGCTGTGGGCGGGATTTTCGCAGAGCGGTTTCAGCGTGGAATGGCATGATTTTCAATGCGATTCGCCGCTCGAAGTTGCCGGCAGTTTTCATCCCGACAGCGTGGAGATTTGCCTGAACGTGGATGGTCACGCGGAATTTGACCTCGGCGGACGACGCCAGGAATTGCCGCCGGGCAGCGCGACTTTTTATTCCGCCGGCCGCGAACCGCTCGCCGCCCGCCGTTTGCCGCAACAACGGCATCAGTTTGTCACCATCGAGATTTCCCGCGATTTTTTGAAACGCCGTTTTGCCGATGCCAAAACTGGTTTGCATCCGCAGATCCAAAATATTCTCGCGGACAAAAAAAATGTCAGCGCCATTTCCGAAGTGCGTCGTTTGACGACCGAGCAACAGCGGTTGATTCCGACCTTGCAACATTCGCCCGTGCCGGTGACCGGTCGCGGCGTTTGGTTTGAAAGCAAAGTTTTGGAATTGATGTCGGAATTTTTCTTCGTCTCCGTGCAGGACGAATTTTTCTGCGAACGCCAGCGCCGCGTTTCCAGCGAGCGCGTGAACAAAGTCATTTCGCTTTTGCGAGAAAATCTGGTTGAGCCGCCGGACTTGCTGGAATTGGGCAAACGCGTCGGCTGCAGCCCGTTTCATTTGAGCCGCACGTTTTCGCAAGAACTCGGCGTGACCATTCCGCAATATCTGCGGCAACTGCGGATGGAACGCGCGGCGGCGCTTTTGGTTTCTGGAAAATTCAACGTCACCGAAGCCGCGTTTGAAGTGGGTTATTCCAGCCTGAGCCATTTCAGCCAGGCCTTCTGCCAGACGATGGGTTGCTGTCCGAATCTGTATCCGCTCGTGAAAAATTCTGCGGCGAAATTGGCGTAAGAATCGGAACGCCCCACTTAGCACCAACGGCGACTGGCTTGACACGAATTCATCACGAGTTAGGCATTTCCCTTGGTTGGTTTGTTAATTTTTACAACAAAATTCATAAGTAACAACCACTCACAGAAGAATGCGCAGGCTCCTCCCAAAAGCAATTTCTTATCCAGTGAAGATTCAAAAAATGTTTCCGGACGTGGCAACCAGCTATGCGGATGTAAATAATATGTAATAAGTGCCATCAAACAAACAACCCATAAGTCACG
>JAMFSG010000376.1 GCA_026225155.1 Verrucomicrobiota bacterium | reverse complement strand
CCGACCGCCAACGCGATGCCGTTGACGAAGGACAACGACCTGCTTTATGTCAACGACAACACCACCGCCGCGACCGGCACGGTGCAATATATTTACGGGCGCATTCTCGACCCGAGCGGCAATCCCATCAGCGGCGCGCTCGTCGAACTCTGGCACGCGGACAACGGCGGCAATTATATTTACCAGACCGTCAACGCGCCGATTTCGACCGCTTACGACGCGAATTTTCAGGGCTTCGGCCAGTGCCTCACCGGCAGCGGCGGCTATTACAAATTTCGCACGGTCAAGGCCGGACTCTACACGCCGCGCACGCGGCATTATCATCTGGCCGTCACGCCGCCGGGCGCGCTGACGCGCAGTTGCACGCAACTTTTCTGGAACGAAGTCTGTTACACCTCCAGCGGCAAATTATGGTGGCAACCATCGGCTTCCTACACCGCCAGCAGCGCCAGCCTAACCGCCACGGGCGGAACGGATTTAAGCGATCAAGTCGTCAAAGAAATGATCACTTCCGGCATCACGCAATCGCAGATCAACAAATTGATTCTCACTTACAACACCTTGGATTCCACGACTGGCGAACAGGCGGCGAATTTTGATTTCATCGTCGGCAGCACCGCAACCGAACCGACTTATCCGAGCGGCAGCGGCTCGTTGATCATCGCCGCCCAGGAAGTCAGCGGCACAAACCAGTTTCAGGTTTCCATCCCGTGCTTCACAAATTATACCTACGAAGTTTACGGCAATCCGTCGCTATTTGACGCCGGTTCCGGCGCGGGACTGACCAACGTGGCGAATATCACTTCGCGCACAAATTTTGGCTGGGCCGCGCTGCCGTTCGCCGTCGCGCAAAACGGCAACACCGTTTCCAACCGCTTCACCACCAGTTACAACGGGACGCTCAATCTTTATCTGAAACAAAAATCCACGAACGGATTTTATTTTGTTACCTTCCGCCCGCCGGGCGCGAACATTGGCGTGCCGTGAGAATTAAATGCCGACCGGCAACCGCATTGTAAAAGTCGTTCCGATATTTTCTTCGCTGGAAACTTCAATCGTGCCGCCGTGCGCTTCGATGATGGCTTTGCAGATCGAGAGGCCGAGGCCGGCGTTGCCCGCGCCGGTGCGCGATTTGTCACTTCGATAAAATCGTTCAAACACGCGTGGCAAATCAGCTTGCGAAATTCCGCGTCCCGTATCGGCAATCGTTAAAACCGCGAGATTATTTTCGTTCGATAATTTTACGCGCACTTCGCCGTCGGGTTTGTTGTATTGGATCGCATTCGTCAAAAGATTGGTGACGACTTGCACGAGCCGTTCGGAATCGCCGGTGATTTCGAGCGGCGCAATTTCGGAAATGATTTTCACGCGACGTTCTTCGGCCAGCGGCTGCACCATTTCCACGCCGTCCGAAATCGTTTTTGAAAAATCAAAACGCATCCGTTTCAAAACTTCCTGTCCAGCGTCAAAGCGCGCGAGTTCGAGCAACGATTCGATCAAGCGGCGCATCCGTTGCGCGGCGCGCTGGCAGGCTTCGACGGTTTGTTTGTAACCGGCGGCATCGCGTTCGCGGTTCAACGTCGTTTGCGTTTGCGTGAGGATGACGGAAACGGGCGTGCGCAGTTCGTGCGCGGCGTCGGACGCGAATTGTTTCTGTTGGGCGAAAGCAGTTTCGAGCCGCGCGAAAGTGGAATTCAAAACGGCGGCGAGCTGGCCGAGTTCGCTTTCGGCTTCGGCGACGTTGATGCGTTGCGACAGATCGCCGGCGGCAATTTTTGTCGCGGTGAAACTGATTCCAGAAATTGGCCGCAGTGCGCGCCCGACAAACCACCAGCCGCCCGCGAGGCCGACCAATAAAATCACGCCGCCAATCAAAGTGAGCATGATTGCGTCGTTGCGGATTTCTTCCAATTCATTGGAAATGGAGCAGCCGACTTCAATCATTTCGCCGGACGGTAAAATTTTTAAGATTGCGTGATAATGGTCAAAATTTTTTGTCGGCGGTTTGGAGAACCGGTTTGAAAAGGGCGAGAAACTGTTTTCCGGCTGCGGAAAATGGGTTTCAATCACCGGTTCGTTTGGCGGCTGGTTTGTTGACTGTGCGATTACTTCAGATTGATTTCTGAGCGAAATAATTTTGAAATAAAAATTGTGCGGATCGCTGCTGCCAAAAAGATTCCCATCTTCCGGTCGCAGGTGAAAAATGTGTGGCGGATGATTTTCTTGCAGTGTCGGCGGAAGTTGATCGTCCGGCAACTGATCTGGCGGCGGTTGATTAAATGGTTGATCTTCGCGGCGCGGCGGATGATGCAACGTGGCGCCAAGAATGTCTGCGCGCCGATTCAGTTCGTCATCAATGCGACGAAAAACTTGGCCGCGTTCGAGTTGAAACGCGGTGAAACCAAAACCGACGAGCACGAGCACGAGAATCAAGCCATACCAGATTTGCAGCCGCCATTTGATGGAGTTGAAAATTTTCATTCGATGCAATAGCCGTGGCCGCGGCGCGTGGCGATGAATTCCGCGCCGAGTTTTTTGCGGACGTTGGAAACGTGGACATCGAGCAGGTTGGAAAGCGAGCTTTCGTTTTCGTCGAACAGATGTTCGTAAAGCTGCGTGCGCGTGACGACTTCGCCGCGATGCAGCGCAAGAAATTCCACCAGCGCATATTCGCGCGCGGTGATTTCAACAGCTTTTTCTTTCAATAAAATATTGCGCGCGGCGGTGTCAATTTTCACATCGCCGATTTCAATCACGTTTGTTGTTTTGTTCGCGCTACGGCGGATGATGGCGCGCAGGCGGGCAAAAATTTCTTCGAGATCAAACGGTTTGACGACGTAATCGTCCGCGCCGGTATCGAGGCCACGCACACGGTCGCGCGTCTGGTCGCGCGCAGTGAGCATGAGCACGGGAGTTTTTTTGGTTTTGCGAAGACGCTTGAGAATTTCCCAGCCGTCAATTCCCGGCAACATCACATCGAGAACGATGGCGTCGTAATCCGTGCCTTCGGCGTTGAAAAGTCCGTCCTCGCCGTTGTCGGCGGTGTCCACGGCGTAACCTTCCTCGCGCAACGCCTGCGCGAGGCTCGCGAGCAGATCGGGTTCGTCTTCGACAATCAGGATTCTCATTTGTGACGCGCGCAGTTTTAACACGGGAAAAAATTCTGCGCCAGCCGCTTGAATTTTCGCAATCCGAACCTTAAGCGGAGATGAAGAAAGTTTTTTTCGCAATCCGATAAATTTTTTCCGGCTTCATGCTCGCTTAAGGTTCGTTCGCGTAAAGTCGCGGCATGAAAAATGAAACTGATTTTGAAACGGAAACGAAAACGCGTTGGATGATCGTGGACAATGACGAGAGTGTGCTGCTGGTATTGCAAGAATTGACCAAACAATTGACGGACGCGGAAATCGTTTGCTTCAGTTCGCCAAATGAAGCGTTGGCGACGTTTGCGGAGACACCGGAAAAATTTCAATGCGTCATCACCGATCTGGAAATGCCGGGCATGGACGGGATTTATTTTTGTCGCCGGTTGCACGCGATTTCGCCGGACGTGAAAGTTGTGCTTTCGACTGGCAGTCGCATTTTGACAAATGCCGAAGCGACGCAAAAAGGATTTTGCGGTTTGCTGTTCAAGCCGTTTCCGGTGGCGGCGATGAAGAAGGCGCTGGCGGTTGCGGGAATTTTTAATTCCGCACGCGAAAATTTTCCCCGCGTCTTAATGCCAGCTTAAGCTGCGGCGTGGCAAACTGATCTTGTAAAATTTCACATCCAAAAAACGAAAGACAAAATTATGAAAATGAAAATCAAAATGTTACTGACCTCGTTCGCGATCGGCGCGGCGGCTTTCACGGCTTGCGCGCAAGATGACACGAATTCACCACCGCCGGGCGGGCCGGGATTTGGCGGGCATCATCATCGTCCGCCGCCATTACCGATCATCACGGCGTTGGATGTCAATCGCGATGGCATCATTGATTCAAATGAGATTGCCAATGCGCGTGCGGAATTGTTGACGTTGGACAAAAATGGCGATGGCATTTTGACGACGAATGAATATTTGCCGCCGCGTCCGGCCAATGCGCCCGCCGATGATAATTGGCATCCGCCCACGCCACTGATCATCAAAGCGCTGGACGTGAATGGCGACGGCGTGATTGACGCGACGGAAATTGCCGATGCGCCGGCGGAATTGTTGAAGCTCGATAAAAATGGCGACGGGCAATTGACGCGCGATGAATACATCGGCAAACGTCCGCATCCGCCGCAACATCGCGATGACGACAACGGCGCAGGTGGTCCGCCGCCGGATGACGGAATGGGTGGTCCTGGCGGTCAAGACGGTCCGCCGCCGCAATAGTAATTTCTGTTCGTGTGAACAGAAGACGGGCTGGCCAAACTCTGGATGTGAATTGGCCGGCCCGTCCGTTTTTAAACTGCGGATAACGCGGATGGCACGGATTGGAAATTATTTTTGAAAGTCTAAATTTGAGTGTGACTGTTTTTTAATCGAAATCGCTGTATGCGAAACGAAAATTTTATCCGTGCTATCCGCGTTATCCGCGGTCAATCAATTGGCTTTTCGGCAAAGATAACTCCACGCGAAGAATGAAGTCAGCAGCGCGATGCCGCCGCAAATCAGATAGGGCAGGGCGGGTTGCACGAAAAATAAGGTGCCGGCGAAAATCGGGCCGAGCATCCGCGCGAGTGCGCCGAAACTTTGGGCCACACCGAGATTTGCGCCTTGTTCGTCAGGCGAAGAATTTAGCGAGATCATTCCAAAAACTGGCGGACGATTCAGGCCGGAGCCGATGGCGAGCAGTGCGAGAACGATTAAAATTTCCGGCATGGTTTTGGCGAACGGCAGCGACGCGAGGCCGGCGGCAAACACGATGAGGCTGATGAAAATTAAATTGGGTTCGCCGAGTTTTTTTACAAGTCGTCCGATGACGCCTTGAACCATCGCCGCGATGAAGCCGGCGTAAGTGAATAGGTAGCCGATGCGGTGGTTGAGATTTTTTTCGCCGAAGCCGAATTGATGTTTGGCGAGCAGCGGAAAAGTGGATTCAAAACAGGTGAAACAAAACGTCGCGAAAAAGAAAACGCAGATGAGCAGGCCGAGTTTGGGTTGCGCGAGCGTGTGGCCCCATTGTGTAAATTTCGGGCGCGGGACGACTTTGGCGGAACCGGGCTGACGGCTTTCGCCGAGGATGAACCAGCCGAGAATAAAATTCGCGGTGCAAAAACTGGCGGCGACCCAGCCGGGTCCTTGTTTACCGAAAAGTTCCACGCTGAACGCGCCGATAGCGGGACCAAAAATAAATCCGAGGCCGAAGGCCATGCCAATCAAACCCATGCGCGCGGAACGTTTTTCCGGCGGCGAAATATCGGCGATGTAGGCGGACGCGACGGACAGATTCGCGCCACAGATGCCGGCGAAAATGCGCGAGACGAGAATCATCCATAATCCGGTCGTGCCGCTAAAAGTGCACGCAACGGCGAACAGCGCATACGAACCGGCGGCGCCGAGGTTGCTGATGAGCATGACGGGACGGCGGCCGATGCGGTCGGATAATTTTCCCCACGCGGGCGCGAAGAAAAATTGCATCGCCGAAAACGACGCGATGATGCCGCCGATGATGAGGCCTTTGGCGCTGAAATCGGGCTTGAAATTATCTTCCGCAAAACCGGGCAGCAGCGGCAGCACGATGCCGAAGCCGATCAGGTCAATGAAGACCGACAGGAAAATGACGAGGATGGACGGCTTGCGATTCATGTAATAAAAACTCGATGAGTCTAGCCGTGAAAATCAGCGAGTCAAATTTGTTGATTGAATTTGGAACGTCTTAATTTGAAATCACAAAACTCCGCAATTACTATTTATAAATACAAAATTCCTTTTAATAAAAACTGGTTAAAAAGAGGTGTATAAATTTATTTGAATTAAAATAAAACGCTTTGCTTGTTGGAATTTTTAGGCACCACAATTCAAATTGTGGCATGTGAATAACTCGTTATTAAGATTCAACAACTCTAGTTTGCTGCAACGATAAAATTCTGAAAAATTCTTAATGCAGGCCGAGTTGTATTTATGTTGGTAGATCATTGAGGTCCAAACTCAATCACGCTGGCAAAGCAACCGACAAAAATATGGCGGCTTCCAAAACCGCTCTCGACCTGCATTCTAAATTTACTTTTCCAGACGCATCGTGCGCTGACAATAGAAACTTCTAAAAACATATCCACAGCACTTTGATTACATG
>JAMFSG010000375.1 GCA_026225155.1 Verrucomicrobiota bacterium | reverse complement strand
TGCCGATGCCGAGGTCGGCGGCGGTTTCCTTGTTGGCTTTGCCCTCGGCGATCAGTTGCAGCACTTCCATTTCGCGCGAGGTCAATTGAGCCGCCTTTTTGTTGAGCGATCCGGTGCGGCCAAGCAATCTCGAGTTGAGGCGGTTAACTTGCTTGGCGACGGAAGGGCTGAAAAAAGTTCCGCCTTTTTGGATTTCGCGGATCGCCCGGCATACTTCATGCGCGGAAGTTTGTTTGAGCAGAAATCCCACGGCGCCGGAATCGGTGGCGTTTTCGACATAAGCGTCATCGCTATGGGCGGATAGGATGAGGATTTTAGTGGCAGGCAAAATTTTGAGAATCTGCCGGGTGGCTTCCAACCCATTGAGCAACGGCATCGCGATGTCCATCAACACGACTTCCGGCCGGATTTTTTTTGCCAGCGCAACGGCCGCGCGACCGTCTTGCGCTTCGCCGACAATCTCAAAATCATCTTCCAGCCCGAGCATTTTGCGAAAGCCTTCGCGCACGATCGTGTGATCCTCCGCCAACAGAACAGTGATACGTTTCATAGGCATTCAAGTGAAGTTTTTTTACCGGATTTTTTCAGCGCATCTTTTGCGACATGGGCAAACGGAATTTCAGCTTTAATCGTGGTTCCCTGGCCGGGAACGGACTCGACGCAAAAAGTGCCGCCGACCATTTCCAATCGTTCCCTCATGCCGAGCAGTCCCAGGCGTTTGCGGCCTTTGATCCGCGACACATTTTCCACATTAAAAGATTTGCCGTTGTCATGGATTTTCATGCCCATGCCCGCCGGAAGTTTATGAAGTTTTATTTCCACCTCGGTGGCTTGCGCATGACGGTCAACATTCGTCAGCGCTTCTTGCGCCACGCGAAAAAGCACGGTGCGCTTGGCGATGTCCAATTTTTCAATGTCCGCAAAAGCCCGCAAGTGAACCCGCAGATGCGTGCGTTTGGAAAAAAGTTTCACAAAGGAATGCAACGCCGGGATCAATCCAAGATCGTCCAACACCGCCGGTCGCAATTCGCGCGCAAACTGATGCACGATGTTCACCGATTTTTCCACCAGCCGTTGCGTGCTCGCGATGCTGCGCTCCAAACCTTTCGTATTCAGGCCGGCCTCTTTTTTCAAGGACGCCAGCCGGATGTTGATGCCGGTCAAAGTCTGCGCGATGACGTCGTGCAATTCGCGGCTGATTTTTTTCCGCTCATCTTCCTGCGCGGAAAGAATCTGGCGGGACAATTGCCGCAACTGTTCCTGCATCCGGTCGGACTGCGCGAGTAATTGGCTGTAATGAAGCTTGCTTTTTTTAAGCGCGACTTCGACTGCCTTGCGCTGGCCGATCTCCATGTTTAATTCCATGTTCGCCGCCGCCAATTCCATCGTGCGCCGGCTCAAGGACGCGACGATTTTTTCCAGATGGGCGGTCGCCGCCTGCGCGCTGCGATGCAGGTTTTCGAGCGGCAAAATCGCCACGGCAAAAAATTTGCCGGCCTCGTTGATCAGTGCATGGCGTTGGCGAGTCACCTTGATGGACAATAACTCTTTTACCAGAATTTGCTCGTGGAGTTTGGCCAGATCCAAAGTTTGCAACCCGGCGGCCAAGGCCTCGCTGCCCAATCCGCGCGCTGATTCCAGGCCCGCCGGTTTCCCGCGCGCGAGATGATTTCGCAACGCGGTCTGATAACGCTGCACCAAACTGGCGAGCCGCTTTTTCACGCGTTCCCCAATTCCCGCGCGACCCGACGCACGGATTTCACCGATTTCACCACCATCCGCTGCGTGCTGGCGATTTCATTTTTAAGTCCCCGATGATTGACCCGCGCCTCTTGTTTCAAGGAGAGCAACCGGACATTGATCCCCAACAATGTCTGCGCGATTTCGTCATGAAGTTCCAAACTAATGCTCTTGCGCTCATCTTCCTGTGCCGCCAATACGCGATGCGTCAGTTGCCGCAAACGCTTTTGCAGTTCGAGCGATTCTTCCAGACATTTCTTGTAATGTTGCCCGTTTTTCTGCGCGGCATTTTCCATGACCTTGCGCCGGACGACCCCGCGCTGCAATTGCCGGTTCGTCGCCGCCAATTCTTCGGTGCGCTGGCCCAAGGTTTCCTGCAATCGGTTCACTCGAACTTTACTTTGCTGCATAACATCGTGCATTTCCACGATCGGAGTATTGGCTTTGCTGAAAAAAATTTCCGCACGCTTCGTCGTGTCACTTTTATTTTGCGATGGCTTCATGGTGGCGAGTGCCTGTTCGTGAATCCGCGCCAATTCCAAAGTCTCCAGTTCCAGCGCGACGGCCTGTCGTCCCAGAACCAATGCCGGCGACAAACTGGTGCTTGCGCCCGGCGACAAATGTTTCTGCAAAGCGTCCCTATATTGTTCCGACAATAAGATTACTTTTTGCTTCATGGTGCATGGTGAGTTCGGCGTGGCCGGCCGGAAAGCTTTATCTCTGGCTTGCCCTCAAAGCTTATCATCTGGCGGCGGCTTCAAAATTTCTATGGGGTAAAACCCGAACCTCAAAAAATGAAAGGCCCGGTGAACACCGGAGGAAGGCGTTCACCGGGCGATGCCAGCCGTGAAAATTTTTTTCAAGGCCGGACAAAACGTCGTGCTTCATGGATATTTGCCGAACAAAATCATTTTCCCCGATATTTTGAGGGATTGCGGATGCGATCAAGCCGCTCAGTTTCCAATTCAGCCAACTCCATTTGCCGTTGCCGTTCTTTGACCGCCTTCATAATAAATTCGGGCAGCCAGAAGGATGGTTTCGCCCATTTGGCGGGAATCATGAAAATCTGCTTCAATTTATACATAAGAAACCAACACGTTCGCTGCCGCCAATCTTTATTTCGGTGGGTTTGTGATCCGATGAAATAAGCGGGTTCATCGTCATGGCGAAATAAAAATGGCGTTGCCCTCAAGGCTCGCACCTTCCGATGCCTTGTCATTGGGAGGATTCACCACGATTCCGTTGGCCCCCAGTTTTGCCGCCTCGATTTTCAACTTGTCGAGCGCGTCGTCGCTGGCCTGTTGCCAAGTCGCGCCATAAAATGAATTCACCCTGACCGTGCCGACGATTTGCGCCCGGGCAGGCATGAAGGTGTAAATGACGACGTCGTCCGGCGAGATGGCCGAATGGAATTTCCCGCTGGCTTTATGCGAACTGGTGGAACAACCGGCGGCAAGAATCAAAATTGCCAGTCCAAAATTTTTCATGCAAAAATCATTCTGGCCGCATCCCGGATTTTTCCCATCAGGTATTTCCCGTATCTTCAAGAATATTTATGAAGCGTGTTGGGCGAAAATTGCCAGCACGGCTAATGTCGTCTCTAGCGCAAAAACACCGAGGCCGACTATTCCCATCAAACACATGATCACAAAGGCGGCCGTGGAAATTTTTTCAAGCTCATCGTCCAGCCTCAATGCTTGCAAGACATAATCAACCTTGCTTTTGTCGGAATAGAAAAAAGGCACCATTATTTTCTCCCCAACCGGCGGACTGCAAATCAAGCTTTCATTCATTGGAACGAGTTTCGTTCATGGATGCACTCTTTCAAATAAGGTGTTTCACTATCTCGTCTCGCTCCACATCCGCTGCCGCCTCGAAGTGCCGTTGCAATTGCCGCACTGGCCGATCACCGCCGAAGTGCGCCACGATATTTTTCTCGCGTTCAAAGAAGCGCTGCACAATGTCGTCAAACATTCCGCCGCGACCGAAGTTTCCATTTTTCTGGCGACCGGCAAAAATGATTTTACGATCATTGTGCGCGACAACGGCAAAGGTTTTGATCCAATAAAATTGCCGGAACGCATCGGCCGCGGCAACGGCTTAAAAAATATGCGCCAGCGCCTCGAAAAAATCGGCGGACGTTTTGAAGTTCAAAGCGCGCCAGCCGCGGGCGCGGAAATAAAATTTTTCGTTCCTGCGGCCGTGAAGTAACGGCACGGATGAAACTCCCGTGCCACTGAAAAATTTGTCATCAATAGACGGGACACGACTTTGCCGACAACCACGATAAGATATGAGCAAGCTAAAAAAACCAGTGAACATCGGAGTTGCCATTGTTGAAGACGACATTCCCGCCCGCGAAATTCTCGCCGGCTGGATCCGCAGCACCGAAGGCTTCCGGCTGGTCGGCGAATACGACGACGCCGAAACCGCCAT
>JAMFSG010000005.1 GCA_026225155.1 Verrucomicrobiota bacterium | reverse complement strand
TTTGCCCGGCTGCAAACGGCCTTTGATTTTGACGCGCTCGGGTTCCACCGGCAAAACGCCCGCTTCCGACGCCATGATGACGACGTCATCGTGCGTGACGTAATAACGCGACGGCCGCAAACCATTGCGATCTAAACACGCGCCGATAAATTTTCCATCCGTGAACGCCATCGAAGCCGGGCCGTCCCACGGTTCCATCAGGCAGGAATGAAATTCGTAAAACGCGCGACGTTCCGCATCCATGCTCTCGTGATTTTCCCACGGCTCGGGAATCATCATCATCATCGCGTGCGGCAATTCGCGACCGGCGAGCGTCAGCAGTTCCACGCAATTATCAAACTGCGCCGAGTCGCTGCCGTCCGTGTTGATGACGGGAATGATTTTTTTGAGATCGTCGCCGAAAATTTTGCTCGTGAACAACGACTGCCGCGCCTTCATCCAATTCACGTTGCCGCGCAACGTGTTGATCTCGCCGTTGTGCGCGATGCAGCGGTTCGGATGCGCGCGATCCCAACTCGGAAATGTGTTCGTGGAGAAACGCGAATGCACCAGCGCGAGCGCAGTCGTGACCGCCGGATTCCGCAAGTCGTCGAAATATTTCTCAACCTGCTCCGACATCAACATTCCCTTGTAAGTCAGCGTGCGCGCCGAAAGACTTGGAACGTAAAAATATTTTCCGCCCGCAATTTTTCCGCCGTAACGAATTTTTTGCTCCGCGACTTTGCGGATGACATAAAGTTTCCGCTCGAACGCCGCTTCGTCTTTGAGTGAAGCGTTGCGTCCGATAAAAACCTGTTCCATGAACGGCTCGGCGGCGATCGCCGTTTTGCCGAGCGAAGAATTATTCACCGGCACATCGCGCCAGCCGAGCAGCGTCTGACCTTCTTCGGCAATGATTTTGGCGAGTTCACTTTTGATCTCCGCGCGCTCCGCTGGATTCGGCGGCAAAAATAATTGGCCGACGCCATATTGCCCAATCGCCGGAAGTTTGAAACCGAGCCTCGTCGCTTCCGTCACAAAAAAATCATGCGGCACTTGAATCAAAATGCCCGCGCCGTCGCCGGTATTCGCTTCAGCACCTACCGCCCCACGATGGTCGAGGTTCACCAAAATCTGCAGCGCGTCACTCACCAATTTGTGGGATTGCGTTCCCTTCATGTTGACGACGAAACCAAGTCCGCACGCGTCGTGCTCGAACTGCGGATCGTAAAGCCCTTGTTTCGGCGGCGTGGAAAGTTGGACTTCCGGCTGCGCTTCAATTTTATCAGTTTTGCTGTTTGGGTTTCTGGTCATCGTTCAACGAATAAAACTACGTTTGTTTATTTTTTACTTAAATTCCACCGCTGCGCAATAAATGTTTTTGAGAATTGAAAGATTTCTTCCATTAGAATCTATATTTCATGCAAGGCTTTGCAGTAGTTGGAAATAATCCGGCAAAAAATTCAAGCCAACCGTTGGCAAAAAAAGTAATCTCTGACCTTCAACGGACGTCTGAATCATCAGCCAATGAAAATTAAAATCGCATTTTTTCTGTCCATCTTAGCTTCGTTTTCTGTCGCTAACGCGTGGAGCGACGACGATTGGAAACTGGTCTGGCACGATGAGTTCGAAACGAATGGCGCACCGAATCCGGCGAATTGGGATTACGAACGCGGGTTTGTCCGCAATCAAGAATTGCAATGGTATCAGCCGGAAAATGCAATCTGCACCAACGGCTTGCTCATCATCGAGGCGCGTCCGGAACACAAGCGCAACCCTGATTTTGTCGCGGGCAGCAGCAATTGGAAAACGAGCCGCGAGTGGATTGAATACGCTTCCGCCAGTCTTAAAACGCGTGGTCTGCACGATTTCAAATACGGCAAATTCGAAATGCGCGCGCGCATTGACACGCAGCTGGGAAGCTGGCCGGCGTTCTGGACGCTTGGCACGGATCACGATCAACTTGGCTGGCCGGCGTGCGGCGAGATTGACATCATGGAATTTTATCAGCATCAAATCCGCGCCAATTTTGGCTGCGCGCTCGACGGCCAAAGAAAATGGTTCGCCGCCGAAAAACCCATCGCGCAACTTGGCGACGACGCGTGGTCAAACGCATTTCACATTTGGACGATGGAATGGGACGAAAAGAAAATTGATCTTCTGCTCGATGGTAAAGTGATGAACCATCTCGATCTCGCCACGCTGGACCAAGCTACCGGCGGCAATCCATTTCACAAACCGCTTTATCTGATTTTGAACCAAGCCATCGGTTCCACCGGCGGCGACGTGACGCACGCCAAATTTCCCGTCCGCTTCGAGATTGATTGGGTGCGCGTCTATCAAAAAAATAATTAATCCGGTGGGGCAAGGCTCCGTCGAGCCCTAATTTTTTGCCCGATTAAAAAATAACGCAAAAACATCTTGAAGTTTGGAAGCCACGGCTCGGCGGAGTTTCGCCACACCATAGCGCTTTCGTTTTAACGGCAAATCGCTATTCTCCGCGCGTGCTCAGAACCCTTCGCAAGGCGGAATATTTAGAACTGATCGTTCTTTTTTTCATCCAAGCCGTGGGCATGGGCATTTGGTTTGTGCCTTTGGGTTCCATTTTGGACGCGAACGGACTGCACATCATCAAACCGTTCGCGTTCGCCACCAATGCCATCGCTTCTTTCATTTCGCCCTTGATGTTCGGCGCGATGGCCGACCGGCACGTGCCGCCGGCAAAAGTTTTGCGCTGGCTCGCGACCGCAACCGGTTTCACGATGGCCGCCATCGGCACCGCCATCCACCACGGCTTGAATCCCTGGTTCGTTCTCGGACTGATCCAAATTTTTTCACTGTCCTATGCGCCGATGTTCAGCATCTCAACCGCTCTCGTTTTGGCGCGGTTGGAAAATGCCAAAAAAGAATTCGGTTCCATCCGCGC
>JAMFSG010000374.1 GCA_026225155.1 Verrucomicrobiota bacterium | reverse complement strand
TGGCGCATTTCTCAATGCCCTTGGCATCCTGGCCGGCGCGCTGTTTGGCTTTACGCAACGCCGGCCGCTGTCCGCCCGCGCGCAGAATTTTTTCAAAACTGCGCTCGGCATGGCCGCGATTTTGCTCGGCCTTTATCTGATCTGGTTGAGCGTCAGCGGAACTTTTGTGGCGGGATTGAAACAAATTTTTCTCGCCGCGCTCGCGGTCGTTCTCGGCAACTGGCTGGGCAAACTATTGGGATTGCAAAAAATTTCCAACCGCATCGGGCGGCACGCGGCAAATTTGCTCAATGCCACGCAAAAAAACCCGCCCGGCAAACCGGCCGATGGTTTAATCGCCGCCACGATTTTGTTTTGCGCCGCGCCGTTGGGAATCATCGGTGCCGTGACTGATGGACTTTCGGCCTTTTTTTATCTGCTCGCGTTGAAAGCCGTCATGGACGGGCTGGCCATGGCGAGTTTTGTGAAAATTTTCCGCTGGCCGGTCGCGCTCACCGCGGTTCCGGTCTTGATTTTTCTCAACGGCCTGACGCTGGCCGTTCATTTTTATGCCGCGCCGTTTTTGGAAACGCACCATTGGACGGATTCCGTCAATGCCGTCGCCGGCTTCATCGTGTGCGCGATGGCGCTTGTGGTTTTTCAAATCCGGCGCGTGGAACTGGCGAATTATCTGCCGGCGCTCGCGCGCGCGCCCCTGCGGGCGCGCCAGTTCAATTGAACAGAAATAGAATTTGCTAAAAATACTGCACAGAAATAGCTTATATTTTGTGGCCCACAAACGAAAACCCTCACCGCATCAAAAACAGATGCGTTTTTTCACCGTCCTTTTTGGCGCGCTCATGATCCTCCTCGTCGTCGGTTTGATTTGGGTGCTCAACCGCTACACCAGCCTCGCTCACTGAATCAAACCGCGTTTGCGCAGCATCGCCTCCATCGCCTTGTCCATCAAGAAATCCGCCAGCGGTTTCGTTTCTTCGTCTAATTTGGCGATCGCCGCCTGAAGTTTTTTCAAATCACCGGAACCGGTCTCGGAATTTTCCGTCGCCAAAATAATTTCCACTTCGCGCGCGGCGGCAGAAACTTTTTCGCGATAATCCTTTTCAATTTCATCGCCGCAAGTGACCAACGCGTTTTTGGTCGCGGTCAAAGTTTCGTTCGCTTTCAACTTCGCCTCGATCCAACGCCGCGCCGCCAGATCAGAAAACGCATGCTCGACTGATTCCTCGACCATTTTTTGCACGGCGGAATCGTCCACGTCCACGGCAGATTTCATCTCCACAATTTTTTCCCTGCCGGTTTTCGTGTCGCGCGCGAGGACGTGCAAAATCCCGTTCGCATCAATCTCGAATTGCACGCCCACGCGCGGCACGCCGCGCGGCGCGGATTCAAATTCCAGCGTGAATTTACCCAAACTCCAATTATCTTTCGCGCGCTCGCGTTCGCCCTGCAAAACGTGAATCAACATTGAACGCTGATTGTCCATCGCCGTCGTGAATAATTCGCCGGCCTTGACCGGAATGGTTGAATTGCGCGGGATCAAAACATTCATCAAACCGCCGAACGTCTCGATGCCGAGCGACAGCGGCGTGACGTCCAGCAGCAAAACATTTTTAAAACCGCCGCTCAAAATTTCCGCCTGAATCGCCGCGCCCAGCGCAACCGCTTCATCGGGATTTTGTGACGTGTTTAACTGCGGGCCGGCGGCTTTGTGATAATCCTGGCCGAGCCGCAGGCTCCCGCGCGTTTCTTCAAAATCCGCGCAGCCAAAAAGTTCGCCGACAAATTTCCGCACGAGCGGCATCCGCGTCTGGCCGCCGACCAAAATGATTTGGTCCAAATCTTTCGCTTCCAACTTCGCATCCGCCAGCGCGCGCAAACAATGCTGCCGCGTTTTGGCGATGATGTCGC
>JAMFSG010000373.1 GCA_026225155.1 Verrucomicrobiota bacterium | reverse complement strand
GGAACGCCGTTTGATTTTCGCGCACCGACATCCATCGGTTTGCGCCTCAAGCATGATGGCGAGCAGCTTAAATTCGGCAACGGCTACGACCATAATTATGTGTTGAACAAGATGGGTGACCGGCCGGCGGAACCTTCGTTGGCGGCGCGCGTTTATGAACCGGTGACCGGCCGCACGATGGAAGTTTGGACGACGGAGCCGGCGACGCAATTTTACACCGGCAATTTTCTCGACGGGATGAGTGGCAAAAGCGAGCGATCATATTTGTCTTACCACGGATTTTGCTTTGAGCCACAGCATTTTCCTGATTCGCCGAACCAGCCGAAATTTCCGACAACGGAATTGAAGCCCGGCGAAATTTATCAGAACACGATCATTTACAAATTTGGCGCAGAATAAAGATCAACCTCCCAAATCCACATGGGGAAAAATCAATTGTTGCTCGTTGGGCTGTGCGCGGACTGTCAATGCGCCGCCGTGTTCGTTTCAAAATGGACGACCGTTTCATCCGGTCTGGCGTAGCCGAGTTTTTCGCGCGCAAGGCGTTCAACCGTTTTCGGATCATTGCGCAAGGCGTCAATTTCACTCTTGAGATCCTTGGCGATTTCCGCCTGTTTTTGGATTTCGACATCCAGCCGGTCAATTTCGCGGCGGTAATTTTCATTCTGTCGGATCAACGGCAGATAGGTCATGCCGATGAGCAGCAGGATGGCGATGGCGACGAGCGCGATGACGGCTTGCGTCAGCTTGCTCCAGATGCCGAGATCAACTTTCACGCGCGCAGTTTAGGGCGCACGCCGCAAAAGCCAAAGCGGATTTTATTGTCTTTCGGCAAAAAGTCGGGAATGCTCCTGCGCGCATGATTAAAGTTTTTTTCCTGATGTTTGAGCCGGCCGTGGCGTGGGAAAAAGTCGCCCAGACGAAACGCGGTTACGCTTTTATTTTTACGACTTATTTGCTGCCTTTTATTTTGCTGGGGACGGCGGTGGAAGGCTGGGGATTGCATCACTGGGGCAAATGGCAGCCGAAACTCCAGATTTTTAAAGATTTTACGGCGCATGAAATTTTGGCCTACGAAGCAATCCAATTTTTTCTGCTGCTGGCGACCGTGCTGGTCTGCGCTCTGCTGGTTTTGCGGGTCAGCCAGACCTTTCACGAGCGGAACCGATATTTGAAGGCGTTCACTCTCACAGCTTACGGCTTTAGTCCGATTTTTTTGTTTCATTTGTTGGACGTGGCGCCGCGGATGAGTCCGTGGGCGACGTGGGGTGTCGGCGTGGGACTGACCGTCTGGATTTTGTATCAAGGCATCCCGCGGGTATTGCAACCGGATCCAACGCATGCGTTCGGCCTGTATCTTTCATCCATCTTCGTGGTGATTTTGACGTCCGGCCTGGCGCGGCTCATCACGGCCATGTATCTGCTGGGTTACATGGATTTTCAACATTCATGGCTGACACGGGAATTATCGCACTTCCTGCCAAATTAATTTTTTACGCGTGAAATCTCCGGTTGAAACTGAATTGCTCGCCGCACTCACTCACTTGGACGAAACCGTCAAGTCCATGCCGACGGCGAATCCCAAGCCCAGCCTGCTGCCCATCTTTTCTCACTTGGATGAGTTGACCAAACAACTTCCGCGCCACGCCGATCCGCAACTATTGCATTATTTGCACAAAAAAAGTTACGAAAAAGCGCGGCTATTTCTGCAAGATCGTGATGCGGAAAATCAAGTTGGAAATTGCCGGCACGTTTAGTTGAAGGTTGCCGGCTAAAAGTTGAAGGTTATTTTTCGCCGCGACTCACTTGCAACTTTCAACCTTCAACTTGTAACCTGTCTTCATGTTCGACGACACCATTGCCGCCATCGCGACGCCGCTCGGCGAAGGCGGCCTAGCCGTGGTCCGTATCTCCGGCAAAAATGCTTTTGCGATTGCTGATAAATGTTTTCAACCCGCCAGAAAAAATTCGCTGAAACCTTCCGTCGCGCCGACGCACACGATTCAATACGGCAAAATTATGCGCGCCACCGAGAACGCCGGCTTCCAGCCGGCGAGTTCAACTCGCGATATTCTTGCCGGCAAGATGCCGGCGCTCCCGGCGGATTTTCAAATCGTGGATGAAGTCCTGCTCGCCGTTTTGCGCGCGCCACGCACATTCACGCGCGAGGACACGGTTGAGATTTCCTGCCACGGCGGATTGTTGCCCGCAAAACTGGTGCTCGACACACTTTTGGAAAACGGTGCGCGCATGGCCGAGCCGGGCGAATTCACCAGGCGCGCTTTTCTCAACGGTCGCATTGATCTCGCGCAAGCCGAAGCCGTTGCTGATTTGATTCATTCGCGCACGGAACTTGCGCTCGCCGCCGCGAACGAACAGCTCGCCGGAAAATTATCGCAGCGCATCAATCAATTGCGTGACGACTTGATGCTCACGCTCGCGCACGTCGAGGCTTACATTGATTTTCCCGAAGACGACATCGCCGAGGAAACGAAAGAAAAACTTTTGGCGCGGCTCGAAAACGGGATTTCGTTCATGGACGAACTTTTGCGCACCGCGAATGAAGGACAAATCCTTCGGCGCGGAATTCGCGCGGCGATTGTTGGCCGTCCGAATGCGGGAAAATCCAGTTTGCTCAACCAACTGCTCGGCCACGATCGTGCCATCGTTTCGCCGATTGCCGGCACGACGCGCGACACGATTGAAGAAACGGCGAACATTCGCGGCTTGCCGGTCATCTTCATTGACACCGCCGGCCTGCGCGAAGCGCGCGATGAGATTGAAGTCGAAGGCATCCGCCGCAGCCGCGAATCCCTCGCGAAAGCCGAATTCATTTTGCATGTTTTGGACGCCAGCGAGCCATTAACCAGCGCAGATGAAAATTATCTGGCGGAGTTTGCCGATAAAAAGCGGATTCTGGTTCTGAATAAAACCGACCTGCCAGTCAAATTAATTTTGCCAAAGCAAACCAGCAACCAGCAACCAGCAACCAGCAACGTTTGCTCCTTGAATGGGCAGGGGATTGAAGCATTGAAAGACGCCATCAAAGAACTTATTTGGACCGGCGAAATCAAAGCTGAAATGTTGCAAGTGACAATTAATTCGCGGCATCAAGACGCTTTGAATCGTGCGCGTAGCGTCGCGCGCCAGGCCGCCGATGCATTGCGCGAAAATGCCACGCTCGAACTGGTGGCGATGGATTTACGCATCGCCGCCAACGCCGTCGGCGAAATCGTCGGCAAGACGACGACGGAAGATTTGCTCGATTCCATCTTCAGCACGTTTTGCATTGGCAAATGAGCCGGAAAAACAGTATTTGTAACCTGTTCGTAACAATTGGGATGGGATGAATACTACTTTCAAGGTCGAAAAACCCGGGTCGCATTTGGATCAATTATTGCGCGTCACGCAGGCGCATCTGATCCAACTCAGTTCCATGGCGGACGTGAAAGCGAACATGTTGCTCACGATGTCTTCGGTGGTGATGACGCTTGCGCTGCCGCAATTATTCAAGGATACGCACCTCTGGCCATTGATCATTTTGATAACTTTTTGTCTGCTGACAATCAGCCTGGCCACTTACGCGGTCATGCCCAAAACGCCGATCCGGCGCTCGCACACGCCGCCGGACGTGAACAGCATGAGTTTCAACCTGCTTTTTTTTGGCGATTTCACCCGGCTCACGCAGGTGGAATTTGAAAGCGCGATGCAGGAAATCATGAGCGACCACAGCCATACTTACGGCACGCAGGTGCGCGAATTATATTTGCTGGGAACCTATCTGGCGGAAAAAAAATACCGGTTTCTCCGGCTCGCCTACCTGTCGTTCATCACCGGATTGATTGTCACGTTCGTCAGTTTTTTGATCGTGGTTTTTAAATGAATCTGGATTTTGACATTTTAGACGGCGGGCTGAATTTCAATTTTTGACACGCGGGTGCGGCGGTTTATCCTTTCGTCATGCGCATCGCCCAAAGTTCATTTGCCAAACATCGCTTCGCCATCAAAACAATTTGCCTGCTGACGTTTCTGATTTTCTCCAAAATTTTTCTCGCCGGCGCGGCGTCGGTAGCAGATCAAATCGCCGCCATCAAAGCGCAAAAGAACGATGCCATTTTCAGCGTGCAGCACATCGTCAACCAGCCGATAACCCACTTGAAACGCACGCCCGGCCTGAACGTCGCGATTTATACGCCCGCCTGGTTTCATGACGGTGCGCTCACGCCGGATTTTGACCATGTGGACATCCGCACCACGCAGGAACTGGTTTATCAAGGCCACAAATATGTCAGCTCCGATGCGAATCCGACCGAAGCTTTTCTCGGTGACGAACTGGAATTTAATTCCATGACGAAATATTTTTACACCGACCGTTCCCTTCCCAAAAAGAAACTGACTGAAGCCGAGATGTTGCAGATCAACGATCTTTATCGCGTCATCGGGCATTGTAACCAGCAATTGGAAGAACTGCAAAATCCCGAGCCACCCCTGGCCAAAATCCAGCGGATTCTCAAGGCGCACAAACCGGCGGTCATCGCGGCCATCGGCGTGTTGCTGGTGCTGTTTATTTTCATGCGCAAAAAGCGGACGCAGGAATTTGAAAATTGAACCGGCTGTCTTTCGGAGTTTTTAGTTTGGTGAATTTCAATTTTTGACACCCGCGCGCGGCCGTTTATCCTTTCGTCATGCGCAATGTTCCCGTTTCACTTGGCAACCGCAGCTACGAGATCAAGGTCGGCAATGATTTGCTGTCGCGACTTGGCGCGGAATGCGCGCGACTCAAGCTTGGCCAGCGCTGTGCCATCATCACGGATTCAAATGTCGGCAAACATTTTGCGTCGGCGACGTTGAAGTCGCTTTCGGCCGCCGGTTTTGAGCCAATTCTCATCACCGTGCCCGCCGGTGAAAAATCCAAGCGCATCGCCGTTGTGGAAAAATGTTTCGATCAACTCGCGAAACATCGGGCAGAACGAAAATCATTTATTGTCGCGCTCGGCGGTGGCGTGGTCGGCGACTTGGCAGGGTTTGTCGCGGCGACTTATCTGCGCGGGATTCCGTTCGTGCAAGTGCCGACGACGTTGCTCGCGCAAGTGGACAGTTCCGTCGGCGGCAAAACCGGCGTGAATCTGCGCGCCGGGAAAAATCTCGTCGGCGCATTTTACCAGCCGAAACTCGTGCTCTGTGATTTGGATACGTTCAAAACTTTGCCGAAGCGCGAATTCATTTCCGGCCTCGCTGAAGTCATCAAATATGGAATTATTTTTGACGCAAAATTATTCGCGCAACTCGAACGCGATCTGTCAAAAAATTTGAAACGTGATCCGAAAACACTTTCGCAAATCATCACGCGTTGTTGTGAAATCAAGGCGGACGTTGTCAGTCAGGATGAAACGGAAACCGGCCTGCGCGCGATTTTGAATTTTGGCCACACCGTCGGCCACGCGATTGAAAATAGTTTTGGTTACGGGAAATTTCTGCACGGCGAAGCGATTTCCATCGGCCAGGTTGCCGCCGCAAAATTATCGCAACAGATTCTTGGCTTGCCCGTGAACGAAGTTGAGCGCATTGAAAAATTATTTGCGCAAGCCGGTTTGCCGACGCGGATCAAATTAAATTCCATTCAACGCAAAAAACTTTTTGCAGCGATGAAACTCGACAAAAAAGTCAGCGCCGGCGAAATCAAATTCGTGCTCGCTGAAAAAATCGGCCAAGTCGTCTGGGGACAAAAAGTGCCGCAGGCTTTGATCGAAGAAGTTTTAGCCACAGGTGCTCACAGATGAAACACCGATGCAGAATTATTTTTATCTGTGCTTCGTCTGTGCTAATTTGTGGTTAAATAATTTAATGTCATGATTCTGGTTTTGGATAACTACGATTCGTTCACTTACAACCTCGTGCAATATCTGGGTGAGTTGGGCGTGGACTTGCAAGTGCGTCGCAATGACGAGATTTCGCTCGACGAAATTCGCGCGTTGAAGCCGGAACGCATTTTGGTTTCGCCCGGCCCGTGCTCGCCGCGCGAAGCTGGTTTGTCGAACGAGGTCATCAAAACGTTTGCGAACGAAGGTGTGCCGATTTTTGGCGTTTGCCTCGGGCATCAATGCATCGGCCACACGTTCGGCGCGGATGTGGTGGTGAATTATCGCATGATGCACGGCAAAACGTCGCCGATCAAACACAACGGCAAAGATCTGTTTGAAGGGATGCCGAATCCATTTCCGGCGACGCGCTATCATTCGCTCGTCATCAAACGCGACACGATGCCGGACGTTTTGGAGATCACCGCCGAAACGGACGAAGGCGAAATCATGGGCGTGAAACATAAAACGTTGCCGATCTGGGGCGTGCAATTTCATCCCGAAAGCATTTTGACCGAGAGCGGTCGGACGATTTTGAAAAATTTTCTCAAGTTGAAGTAACCGTGCGGTGCGTTATACTGACCGGCTCATGCAAGTAATTTTGCTCAAATCAAAAATTCATCGTGCCACCGTCACCGGCGGCGACGTCAATTATGAAGGCAGCCTGACGATTTCTGGCGATCTCATGGACCAGATCGGTTTGCAGGAATATGAAAAAATTCTTTGCGGCAACATGGCGACCGGCCAGCGGTGTGAGACGTATGCCATCCGGGGCAAAAGCGGCGCCGGCGAGAGCGTCGTGAACGGCG
>JAMFSG010000372.1 GCA_026225155.1 Verrucomicrobiota bacterium | reverse complement strand
CCGTCGGATACATCAGTGCCGTCTTCACTTTTTTGCGGAGACGCTCGGTATTTTCGAGATAGGTCGCCAAACGCGCCATGATTTCCGCCAGCAACCCGCCTTTTTCACCCGCACCGACCATCGCGACATAAAGCCGGTTGAAAGCTTTGGGATGTTTCGTCAGCGCCTCGGAAAAACTCTCGCCGCTTTCGACCCGTGCGCAAACATCGCGAACGGTATCACGCATGATCTTGTTCGGTGTCTGCTCGGCCAGAGCCTGCAAAGACTGCACGATGGCGATACCGGCATCAATCATCGTCGCCAGTTGGCGCGTGAACACCACCAAGTCGGCGTTCGAAACCTTGCCGCCTTTCGTCTGGCCTTTTTTGGCGATCTTTTCGCGGATCTCGACGACGAGCAAATTGCGGTTGAGCAACGCGGCGATGGCCGATTGTTCCGAAAGTGCATCAACAGTGTTGCGGATTTCGCGGCCTGAAGCCGTTTCGCGCGCAGTATAAGCAAAGGTTGGCATACGTTATGGATGTGAACGGTTCATGGTTCGCGGACGGTAAAATCCATCCACTTCTCCAAACTGGACAAGCACAATCTGTTCCAGTCTTATCCAATTTTATTTCCCCGAAAAACGATTTTGCGTCCCCAACAGTGCCCATTTTATGGCGATTTCAAGGACACATTATGTCCGATTTTTGAAGCATGTTTCATAACTTGTTATTATTCAACATTTTACACGGCAAAAAATACAAAAAAATTTTATTGTCATTTGCGTCCCTTTTCCTTAATTTTAACGGCAAACGCACCTTTAAGGTGCCGGGGCAAACTGTTTTTGTCCCATCGGTGATAAACAACAACAACAAACAACATCGGAGGAACAGATGAAGTTTAATAAATGGACATTGGGTCTCGCAGCAGTCGGGGCGGTCAGTCTAACCTCGGCAGTTCGTGCAGACGAAGCTAAATTGACACCGCTGAATACGGCGCTTTCAAACACCACCATCAGCGGTTATGTTGACGTGGCTGATTCTTATACAACTGGTAATGTGCCAGAAAGTGGCAGTGATGGTTCAGGCGGTGGTTTTGATAGCATCCGGGATATTTTTGATATCGCCATTGATAAACCTTTGGACGAATCAGCATGGTCTGCTGGTTATCATATTGAATTCACTGGTGGTGACACTCCCATCTTCAATCCGCAATATGGCAATCAAATCCGCCAGGCTTATGTTGCCCTCCGCACTCCGGTGGGAAATGGCATTGATTGGAAAATTGGTATTCAAGACGACGTGATCGGTTACGAAAGCAACACCGGCTATCTCAATCCTAACTATTCCCATTCTTTTGGTTACGGTTATGAGCCAACCACCCTGGTTGGTGTCATTGGCACTTATAAAATTATTGATGCAATCTCCATCCAAGGTGGTTTTGCGGAAAACAATTCTACTTTGTTCGATGGCGGCTACTCCTCTCCATTCGAAGTTTCTTCCAAGACCTTCGTCGGTGCCGTGGCTTTGACTGCTCCTGACAGCTGGGGTTTCTTGAAAGGCGCTACGTTGAACGCTGGCGTTCTTGCTAACATCTACAAAGGTGGCGGAAACAACTACTATGCGGGATTGACCTTGCCGACGCCGATTTCTGCTCTGAAACTTGGCTTGGCCTTTGATGCCATCAATTATGCAGACGAAGGTTTGCATGATGAAAATGCTTGGGTCGTTGGAGCTTATGCTTCATATCAAGCAACCGACAAATTGTCCCTCAATGGTCGCGCTGAATATAACGACGGCACCAGTTTCAATTTTGGTGGCGTAGGTGGCCGTGGCGAAGAAGTTACTGTTGACGTTGCTTACAATCTGTGGGCGAATGTTCTCAGCCGCGCTGAAGTTCGTTGGGATCACGCGGATACCGATGGCAACTTCAATGATTCTGGTAATGACAATAACTTTACCTTTGCAGTCAACGTTGTTTACCAATTCTAATTTGATTTAGAATCGCAGCCCCTTTCGGCAAAACCGAAAGGGGTTTTTCATTTTGCTTAACGGTTTTCAAATAACATATCATCAAATCAGGATATGTTGATTTTTTAGTTGCAACCCCGATGGTCCTTCGCTAGATTTTGAGAATAGAAATCCTTAACCGATGAAATTGATCCGCGACATTTTTGCTGAAAAAAAAGCCCTCGGAAAACCGGTTGTTTCTTTTGAATTTTTCCCGCCCAAAACGGACGACGGCGATCGCAATCTGTTGGAGAAACAAATTCCGGCATTGCTCGCCACCAAACCAGATTTTTGTTCCGTGACTTATGGCGCGGGCGGCAGCACGCGCGAAAAGACGTTGATGATCGTGGATCGCATCCAGCGCGAACACAGATTGACCGCGCTCGCGCATCTAACGTGCGTCAATCATACGCAGGCCGAAGTCCAAGCCTTGTTGGAGAAATTTCAGAAACTCGGCTGCAAAAATATTCTCGCGCTGCGCGGCGATCCACCGGGCGGCGGCGAATTCAAGGCCACGCCAAATGGTTTTGAATTTTCCGCCGAACTGGTGAAATTCATCCGCGACGCGGGCGATTTTTCCATCGGCGTCGCCGGTTTTCCCGAAGGCCACATCGCTAATAAAAATGGCAAGCTCGCGGACTGGCGGCATTTGCAGGAAAAAGTGGAAGCCGGCGCGGATTTCGTGCTCACGCAACTGTTTTTCGACAACGCCGATTTTTTTGAATTCCGCGACCACGTCACCAAAAAACTCGGTGTCCAAGTTCCGATTGTGCCGGGCATCATTTCCATTTTGAGCGCGGCGCAAATCACCCGGTTCACGCAATTGTGCGGCTCGAAAATTCCGGCTTCGTTGAAAACCAAACTGGATGAACTGGCCAAAGACGACGAAGCGGCAGCCAAATTCGGCATCGAATACGCGACGCAGCAGTGCGAGGAATTATTGCGCTCGGGCGTGCCGGGATTGCATTTTTACACGCTCAACAAAGCGTATTCAACCGTGCAGGTTTTGAAAAATCTCAAACTTGCTTAACGGGAGGGACGGCGTGTCGCCGTCCCCAAATTATCTACGCCGAAAAATTATGGGACGCCGACACTGCGTCCCTCCCGGAAATTTTTAGAAAAGATTGCTCATCATCGTGCCGATGACGCTCAACGGGCCGGTGTCTTCCAGGCTGTCGGCGGCTTTATCCAATTTTTGCAGCGAAAGTTTGGCGTTCTTGTAAAATTCCTGATCGTTCACCAGTTTGCCGACGGTGCCCTGGCCCTGGTTCACTTTCATCAAAATCTGATTCACGTTGGTCATCGCGGATTCGGTCGAATAATATAATTTATCATCCGTCAACAATTTGCCAATCGTGCCTTGGCCGGCCATAACGTTGGTCATCACGATTTTGGCGGATGCAAGAACGTCCTTCGCGCTTGACGCCGTGTCTTGCAAATTGCTGACGGTATTCAAAGCGGACGCGTAAAGCGCGTCGTCATAAACCAGTTTACCAATCGTGCCCTGGCCGGCGGCGACCTGGCTGGAAATATTTTTCACGTTCGCAATCGTCGCGGTGATCGGCGCGCTGTTTTGCTTCACAAAATCCGTGAGCGGGCCGAGAATATTGTCGAGCTTGTCGCCGGAAAAAGTCTTGGTGATATTCTGAATGCCACCCGCAGCCGCATCCAGCTTGGCCATGATCGCGCTCAAATCCGGCTGTTCCGTGGATTCCAAAATTGTGCCTTCGGAGGCTTGCGGCGCGGTGTCCGAACCGAAACCGAGGGCGACAAAATTTTGCCCCATCAAGCCGGTGAATTTCACGGTCGCCTTGCTGTCCGTTTTCACGATCGCGCCATTGTTCAATTTCATCACGACGCTGACTTTGTTCGTGGTGAGTTCGATGTCGGCGACGCGACCGATTTCGACGCCGGCCATTTTCACGCGGTCGCCGACCTTCAAATCTTGCACCGTGTCAAATTGCGCGCTGACGCGATAGCCGTGGCTGAAAAGATCGCCGCTGCCAATCGTTTCGATGATGATCCACGCGGCAAAAACCACGAGGACGACAAAAATGCCGAGTTTGGTTTCGAGGGAATTTTTCATAAATTTTTCGGTTCAGGTTCGCGTTTGAAATCGGCGTGCAAAAATTTCTGCACGAGCGGGTCGTTGAATTTTTTCACTTCGTCCGGCGTGCCGATGATCAAAATTTTTCCTTCGGCGATCACGGCGATGCGGTCAGCGACGCCAAACGCCAGGTCGCGATCGTGCGAAACGAGTAATGACGTGACGCCCGTGCGCTGGTTCAGATGCAAAATTTCTTCGCCGATGACGACGGATGAAAGCGGGTCCAGCTCACTCGTCGGTTCATCGTAAAGAATTAGTTGCGGCTCGATGACCAAAGCACGCGCGATGGCCGCGCGTTTTTTCATGCCGCCGGAAAGTTCGTCCGGCGTTTTGTCCATGACATCTTTCAAGCCGACGTCCGCCAGTTTTTCCGCGACGATTTTTTGGATTTCGTCCGGCGATTTCAGCCGGTGTTCGGCCAGATAAAGCCCGACATTTTCGCCGACCGTCAAAGAATTCAGCAGCGCGCCGGACTGAAAAACCAGCGCCATGCGAAATTTCGCGGCGATCTCCGGCGACGTCACGGGCTCGCCGTTGATAAGAATTTCGCCCGCGTCCGGCATTTCCAAACCGATGAGGTGTTTCAGCAAAACGCTTTTGCCGCTGCCGCTCGGTCCCATGATGACAAAAATTTCGCCGGGCTTGACCTCAAAATCCACGCCCTTGAGCACTTCCTGGCCGTCGAAAGATTTGCGCAAACCGCGCACGACGAGGCTGACTCCCGTTTTGTTGTTCGCGTCGTTCATTTCAAAAATTTCGACAAAATCAGCGTGATCAGATAATCAAAAACCACGATCGTCACGATGGAATTCACCACGGCTTTCGTGACGGAACGACCGATGCCACGCGGGCCACCGATGGTCGTCAAACCTTGATGGCACGACACGACGCCGATGATGAACGCGAAGCAAAGGCTTTTGAGCACGCCATTCACGACGTCTTTCAATTGCACGATGTCCCGTAGGTCGGCAAGAAAAGCGCGGAATGGAATTTCCATCTGTTGATTGTAATTCGCCACAACCGCGCCGCCGAACCAGCCCACGAGAATCGCAAAGATCACCAACATCGGCAGCGCAAAAACGATCGCCAGCACGCGCGGCAAAACGAGATAGCGGATCGGATTGATGTTCATCGTGCGCAGCGCGTCAATTTCCTGATACACGCGCATCGAGCCGATTTCCGCCGCCATCGCCGAGCCGATGCGGCCCGCGATCAAAATCGCCATCATCACCGGCGCGAGTTCTTTCGCGATCGCGATGCCGACCACGCCACCGACCGCGCTCGACAAACTGCGTTCCACCAAAACCGGCCCGGTTTGCAACGCGATGACCGCGCCGATGAAAAACGAAAGCACGCAGACCATCAGCAAACTTGCGTTGCCAATCTCAAAAAATTGCTCGAACACTTTCTGCCGCTGCCGCCACGTCTGGGGCAGCGCCAGCAGCGTGCGCCAGAACAACAGCATGACTTCGCCAATGCTTTCAAACATAAAATTTT
>JAMFSG010000371.1 GCA_026225155.1 Verrucomicrobiota bacterium | reverse complement strand
TGAGCGCGAACGGAATTTTTCCCGCGGGCAAAAGATGGAACGGCAGCAGCGCGAGAAAGTGCAGCGGGTTGACCACTTGCGGCTGCCAGACCCAGCCGGAAACCGCCGCGACTTGGCCGAGGTTCGCCAGCGTCACCCACGGGTTCAGCGTGATCAAATAAATCACCAGCATCACCGCGCCCAGCAGCCACGGCAGATGACGCACGGCAAAACTTTTTAACGGGTTTTTCTGATTATCGTTTGGCATCGAGTTTTTTCCAGTTGAATCCCTGAAACTATTTTTTGCAAGCCTAGTTGCGCCGACGCAAATCTGCGACACACTCGACATGCTGGGTTTGCGGAAACATATCCAATGGCTGAACTTGCGCCAGTTCAAAGACACCGTCCGCGCACAAAATGTTCAAATCCCGCGCCATCGTCGCCGGATGGCAGGAAACGTAAATCACCTGCGCTGGTTTCGTCGTGCGCAGCAATTCCAACGTCGCCGGCCAGCAACCTTTGCGCGGCGGATCGAGAATGACGGAAGTTTTTTCCGGCGAAAATTTTTGCAATAATTCCGGCAAAACATCTTCCACCTGCGCCGCAATAAATTCGCCATTGTTAATTTTTCGTGACGCCGCGTTTTGCCGCGCCGCCGCGATCGCCAGCTTGTCGTATTCCACGCCAACGAAAGAATCCACGACGTCCGCCGCCTCAATTCCGAAAAATCCGACGCCACAATACAGATCAATCAAATGACGCGAGCCGCCCGCTTTCAAAAATTCACGCACGGTCTCGACAAGTTTTGGCAGCAGGAAAAAATTATTCTGGAAAAACGAATCGCGCGGCACTTCCCAATTTTCCGGCTGCACGCGCAGGACGACTTTGATGCCGCCTTTGTGCGGCGGATTCGCGCGCACTTCCTTGATCTGCTCGTTCAAAACCGGTTCCGCAATTTTGCATTCGTCAATGTCCTCGACGAATTTGTTGTCCGTGCGGATGAAGCCGATCTCCAGTTTTTTCGCCGGGCCGTTCCACTGGCTGCGGATCATGATGCGATTGCGATAACCGTAAGGTGACGGACACGGCAGCACCGGCGCGACGACTTCGCGCGAAATTTTCCCGACGCGCTCGAACAGATCGGAAATCTGTTTGTGTTTGATGCGCAACTGCGCCGCGTAATCAATGTGCTGATACTGGCAGCCGCCGCATGCACCGTAAAATTTGCACTCCGGCGTGACTCGTTCCCGCGCAGCGGTGACGACGCGCAACAGTTTCGCGCGCGCAAAATTCTTTTTGACCTCGGTGATTTCGGCCTCGACCGTTTCGCCGACGATCACGAACGGCACGAAGATGACGAATTCGTCAATTCGCCCGACGCCTTCGCCGCCAAATGCAATGTCGTGGATCGTTACCGAAACCCGGTCGCCAATTTTGAAAGACACGCCCGCAGATTAACGAAGATTGACGGCCTAAAAAAGTCTTTTCACTGAGCGGAAATAACAAATCAATAGCAGTTGGTTTCGGCGTGACGTTGCTTCTTTCTTATATCACTTACTGCCAAAACTTGTCTTTACCCTGTGCTGTTTGATGGGAATGTTATCATTGACATCCTGTATGCCAATGCTCGGCGCAAATCCATCTTTTCTATCCACTGGAATGACGT
>JAMFSG010000370.1 GCA_026225155.1 Verrucomicrobiota bacterium | reverse complement strand
GCTGGCGCTGCTGGTTCCGTTCTTCATCGGTTGCGCCATCGGCAGCTATCTTTTTTACGCGCAGCATAATTTCCCCGGCGTTTCCTTCCATGACAAAGCCGGCTGGACCTACGAAAAAGCCGCGCTGGAATCTTCCAGCTATCTGCGGACCAATCCGATCATGGCTTGGTTCACCGCCAACATCGGCTACCATCACATCCATCATTTGAACGCTCGCATTCCGTTTTACCGGCTGCCGGAAGTCCTGGAAAAAATTCCTGAACTGCAAAAACCCAAGATCACGTCGCTGCATCCGCTGGATATTTTTCGTTGCTTGCGCCTGAAGGTCTGGTGCGTCGAAACGCAGCGCATGGTCAGCCTCCGTAATCTTTGAGTTTTAGTGGCACGGGCATCCCGCCCGCGAGTTTCCGACAAGAAAACAACTGGAACGCCGGCATCCTATCGGCTGCCACAAACATTCACTGTTCCTTGCCGACAAGCTGTCGGCGCTCCGGCTGAATTATTCCACGCCGGGAAACCCCAGATAATTTTTCGCGTTCGCGTAGCAGATATTTTTGATCATCGTGCCGACGAGATTTTCATCGTTTGGAATTTCGCCGTTTTCAATGTCGCGGCCGATCAAATTGCAGAGCGTCCGGCGAAAATATTCGTGACGCGGATAACTCATGAACGAACGCGAGTCGGTGATCATGCCGATGAAACGCGAAAGCAAACTGAGATTCGACAGCGCATTAATCTGCATTTCCATGCCTTCTTTCTGGTCGAGAAACCACCAGCCGGAGCCATATTGTATTTTGCCGGGAATCGTGCCGTCTTGAAAATTGCCGATCATCGTCGCGAAGATGTAATTGTCTGCCGGATTCAAATTATAAACGATCGTTTTCGGCAAAGAATTTTCCGAATCCAATTTGTCGAGATAAGCCGCCAGTGTTTGCGCCTGCGGAAAATCGCCAATAGAATCAAAGCCTGTGTCCGGCCCGAGCTGTTTCAACAAACGCGTGTTGTTACTGCGCAGCGCGCCGAGATGAAGCTGCTTCGTCCAGCCGCGTTTTGCGTCGAGCTGACCGAAAAAAAGCATCATAAATGACGCGAACTGCGAATGTTCCAGCGGCGAAACATTTTCGCCCTTGCGCGCTTTGTCGAAAATTCCCGCCGCAGTTTTTCCGCTGCAAAAATCTGCGAAGCAATGATTCATGCCGTGGTCGGACAAACGACAATTTTGTTCATGGAAAAAATCGTGACGTTTTTTTAGCGCCGTTTGAAACGCGCCGAAACTATTTACATCAATATTCGCGGCGGCAGAAAGTTGTTCGACCCATTTATTGAAACTCGCTGGAGAATTGACCGTCAATGCCTTGTCGGGACGGAACGCTGGCAACATTTTCGTCGGATGACCGGATTTGGCAAATGCGCGGTGATGCGCGAGATCGTCCACCGGATCATCCGTCGTGCAAACGACTTTGACTTTGAATTTTTTCAGGATGCCTTGCGTCGTCAACGCGGGCGTGGCGAGTTTTTCATTCGCCGAATCCCAGATCGCGCCGGCGGATTTTTCATCGAGCAATTCGCTAATGTCGAAATAACGTTGCAACTCCAAATGAGTCCAGTGATACAGCGGATTGCGCAGCGTGTGAGGAACCGTTTTAGCCCATGCCAAAAATTTTTCGCGTGGCGACGCGTCGCCCGTGATGAATTTTTCCGCAATGCCGTTCGCCCGCATCGCGCGCCATTTGTAATGGTCGCCTTCGAGCCAGATCTCGAACAGGTTTTTGAACTGGCGATTTTCCGCGATGTCCTTCGGCGGAATGTGGCAGTGATAGTCGAAAATCGGCTCCGTCTCGGCGAACAGGTGGTAGAGCTTGCGCGCCGTCTTGGTACGAGCCGCCAGCTCCCTCTCCAGATGGAGAAGGCAGAGGCGGAAGACCGCGTCACGTTGAAGAGTCTGCGCGCCGCGGCAAACGCTCTGGATTGCGATCTTGTATACGCTCTCGTTCCGAGAGCCGACACCATGCAGGAGTTGATCAAGAACCGCGCGCGCAAGCAGGCACAGACGCGGGTGATGGGGGTGGAACATACGATGGCCCTCGAAGATCAGGCGGCTGGCGGAATCGACG
>JAMFSG010000369.1 GCA_026225155.1 Verrucomicrobiota bacterium | reverse complement strand
TTTTGTCGGTTTCTTATCCGTGTTCATCTGTGCCCATCCGTGGCTATTTTTTTTCCCGGCGTACGACAGCGACGGAAAGTGTGATGGATGTTGACAGGATTACAGCGATCACGAGCAGCGAGATCACGGTGGAGATTTCAAACTGGAACCATTTGGGTTCGCGGTCGTGCGGGTCGAGCAGCATTTTCGCGCCGACGAAAACGAGGACGACGGACAGCCCGGCTTTCAGGTAGCGGAACATGCCAATCGCGCCGGCGAGCAGGAAATACAGCGAGCGCAGGCCGAGGATGGCAAAAACATTGGAGGTGAAAACGATGAAGGCTTTGCGCGTGACGGAAAAAACGGCGGGCACGGAATCCACGGCAAAAATCAGGTCGGTCGTCTCGACGAGCACGAGGACGAGCGCAAGCGGCGTCAGCGCAAATTTGCCGTTCAAGCGGGTGAAAAAATTCTGGCCTTCAAAATCAGCGGTGACGGGAAAGAATTTTTTGACCAGCCGGAGCACGGGATTGTTTTCGGGATGCGCCTCGCCTTTTTTTTCAAAAAACATTTTCACGCCGGTGAAGATGAGAAACGCCCCGAAAACGTAAAGGAGCCAAGCAAAGTTCTCGATCAACTCGGCGCCGATCGCGATCATCACGCCGCGCATGGCGAGCGCGCCGAGGATGCCCCACGCGAGGACGCGATGCTGGAATTCCGCCGGCACGCGGAACGCCGCGAAGATGAGCGCGATGACCAGAATGTTATCGAGCGAGAGCGACAGTTCAATGAGATAGCCGGTGACAAATTCAGTCGCTTCTTCGTGTCCGCGCCAGTAGGCCATCAATCCGCCGAACAGCATGGCCAGCGCGAACCACAAAGCGCTCCACGCTAGGGCTTCGCGAAAGCTGACAACGTGCGCGCCTTTGCGAAACAGTCCCAAATCCAGCGCAATGAAGACGAGTACGCAGACGATAAAACCGATCCAATGCCACGGCGTGATTGCAACCTGATTCATTTCGGATTTACGATTTACGATTTACGCGCCGACTGCAAATGGATTCGTCAACCGTAAATCGCCAATCGCAAATTTTCAAACTTTTGCCGAAACGGAATTCTGCGGTGCCGCGCCCGCACCGATGTTCGGGCGCTGGCCTTTGTGCCACCACAATACCAGCACGCTGGCGATGTAGATGGACGAATAAGTGCCGGTGATGATGCCGACGAGGAACGTGAAGGCGAAGTCATTGATGACGCCGCCGCCGAAGATGAACAGCGAAAGCGTCGCCAAAAACACCGTGCCGCTGGTGATGATGGTTCGGCTCAAAGTCTGGTTGAGCGCCTGATTGATGATGTCCTTGAACGAGCCGCGCACACCGAGTTTCAAATCTTCGCGGATACGGTCGAAGATGACGATCTTGTCGTTGATGGAGAAACCGATGATGGTCAAAACCGCCGCGACGACGGTGGCGTTGAATTCGCGGCCGGAAATATAATTCGCGATGCAATACGCGCCGATGGTCAGCAGCACGTCGTGCACCACGGCAACGACGGCGGCGACGGCGAAGGAAAATTCGTAGCGGAACGCGACGTAAAACAAAATGCCGAGCAGCGCAAACAGCGACGCGATCACCGCCGAGCGTTGAATTTCCTGGCCGATGACGGCGCCGACCTGTTGTTTTTGGACGGCCTTGAATTGCGCCTGCGGGAATTTTTGCTCGAGCGCGGTTTCGACTTTGTCCGCCGAACCGCTGGATGTGGTCACGGACAAAAATTCCGAGCTACCGCCAATGTCACGTTGATATTGGATCTGCGCATCTTTTTCGCCGGTCGCGGCCACGGTGGAACGGATTTCATCCACGGCAACTTTTTGGGTGAAGCTGTAACGCGTGCTGTCGCCGCCCAAGAAATCCACGCCGAATAATTTTGTGCCGCGCGTCAAACCGAAACCGAGCGAGAGAATGACGAACACCCAAGTGATGATGAACAGCGGCTTGGCGATGCCCATGAAATTCACTTTCGAGCTTTTGATGATGTGCAACATCCGCAGCGAACTGATGAGATTGCGGTCAACGAGGAAGTTGAAGATCAAACGCGTCACGACGAGTGCGGTGAACAAACTCGCGGCCACGCCGATGGTCAGCGTCACGCCGAAACCCTTGATTTCGCCCGTGCCCATCCAGATCAAGATGATGGATGAAATGAGCGTGGTGACGTGCGAATCGAAAATAGTTCCGAACGCGCGCGCGTAACCGGCTTCGATCGCGCCGCGCAAAGATTTGCCTTTTGCGAGTTCTTCGCGGATGCGTTCATAGATCAGGACGTTCGCGTCAACGGCCATACCAACAGTCAACACCGCACCTGCGATGCCGGGCAATGTGAAGGTTGAACCGGCCGCGCACATGACGCCGAGGACGATGATGATGTTCGTGACAAGCGCAATGTTCGCCGCGATGCCCGCGATCCAATAATAAACCAGCATGAACACGGAAACAAAGATGACACCGTAAATCGCGGCGCGGATGCCGCTGGCAATCGAGTCTTTGCCAAGCGTCGGGTCAACATCGCTGGAATAAACAATATGTAACGGTGCGCGCAACGGATTTTGCAAAACGTTCACCAAATTGCGCGCTTCGCTTTCCGTATAACTGCCGTGAATCATACCACTGCCATTTAAGATTGGTTCGTCAAGGCTGGGTGCGGTCTGCAATTCACCATCCAGGACAATGGCTAATTTGCGGCCGTGATTGTCAGTCGTGATCTGGCCGAATTTTTTCGCCGCGTCCGCATTCAAAGTGAAATCAATTTGCAAATCACCAAGATTGCCATAGTTCAAACCAGCGCGCTCAATAATATCGCCCGCGAGATAATCTGGTGCGTCGCCGCTTTGCGGACGTTTCTTCACCACATAAGCTTCAACCTCTGTTTTGTTACCAGGCAGTTGCCGGATGGCTTTCAATACTTCATAACCCGGTGGAACCGGCGCCAAAATTTCACCTGTTCTCGGATTAACAATTTTTTCGCTGTCATCGGCCACGATGCGAAATTCGAGATACGCGGATTTTTGAATCTGCTCCCTGGCGCTATCCTTGTCCGCTTGCGAAAGTCCGGGCAATTGGATAAGAATACGATTTCCGCCCGCCGATTGGATCACCGGCTCGGCCACGCCAAATTTATCAATGCGCTTGCGCAACACGCTGATGGCCTGGTCCAAAGCCTCGCTCGTCACGCTCGCCTGCGACTGCGCACTGTTCGTGCTGGAAGCCAGCGCATTCGTATCCATCTCGACGAGGAACGACGTGCCGCCCTGCAAATCAATGCCAAGCTTGATCTTGCCCGACGCGTCGCGCTGCAAACGGTTCAAAATATAAAGGTTCGGTTTGACCTGATTGGCCGCGCTGGTGAACGTCGGAAAATATTTCTGCAAATCGTTCGTGCCGATGGCCGTTTCCAACTGGACGAATTCGCTCGTGTTTGTGCCAGTCTTTTGCAACGCCGCCACTTCCGCCAGAATGTTGGTGAACGCCGCGTCCTGGTTCCGCGCGCGGCTGGAAAATTCCTTCACGAGGTCGCGCGACGTGGGCGGATAAATCTCGTAGAGCGACCAAAGAACGATGCAGACGACGAGGATGAACCTTCCGAAATTATTTTGCTTCATGGCTGATTAGGATGCGGTGACGGCACCGGAATTGGCTGATTCGAGGATTTGCGTGACAGAATCTTTCGTGACTTCCATTTTGGCGTCGGCGGAACGGATGGAAACCGTCGTATCTTTCACTGTGATGACCACGCCGACGATGCCTGCCGCCGTCGCGACTTTGTCACCGGATTTGAGGCCGGCGAGCAATTTTTTCTGCTGTTTCGCGCGCTGGCTTTGCGGACGTATCATCAGAAAATACATCACGACGAAAATCAAAATCATCGGCACAAACAGTCCGAATGGCGAATTTTGCGCCGGTGGCACGGTTGCGCTGGAAGCGGCGGCCGTGGTTGTGGCATCCGCCAGCATCCCACTGAAATAGTTCATGTGCATAAGTTGAAAAACGGTCGGACAGTTTAGGAAAGCAACCGTCGAAGGCAAGATTTATTGGCCGGAGATTTTGTTTGGAACCAGTGAAAACAATACCAAAGGGATTGCAGCCTTCAGCCAAGGTTGCGAGGCAGGAGCTACCTTGGGTGAACGATTGAAACGAAAACAACCCTGAAAGGGTTGAACCAGCGCGCCTTTGAATACGACTAAATAACCGAAACAAACCCGTTGGGGTTGAAAATAATTTTGATCATTTACCCAGGGTAGTCGCTGCTCCAACCCTGGGCTGAATTATAAAATCCCTTTGGGATTCACGCCGCGACCGCTTCCTTCGCTTCCGGCTCAACCCATTTGTTGTGCTCTTTGATGAGATCAACGAGGCGCTCAACGGCTTCGGCTTCAGGGATGTTGAATTTGATCGGCGTTTTGCCGACGTAAAGATTGATCTTATTCGGCGCGCCGCCGACGTAGCCGAAATCCGCGTCCGCCATTTCGCCGGGGCCGTTCACGATGCAACCCATGATGGCGATCTTCACGCCTTTGAGATGTTCCGTGCGCGCCTTGATGCGCGCAGTGACGGTTTGCAAATTGAACAACGTGCGACCGCAACTCGGACACGCAACGTAATCCGTTTTGAAACTGCGACAGCCCGCCGCCTGCAAAATATTATACGCGAGCCGCAAACCTTGTCCGCCACCCGCTTCGCCGCGAACGAGAATCGCATCGCCAATTCCGTCAGCCAGCAAAGTGCCGATGACCACGGACGCGCGGAGCAACGCGATTTTCGGCTCCAGCGGAACCGGTTCAAAATTGATGCAATCCTTGAGCAAAATCGGATTGTTGCGTCCGAGTTTTTTTAACTTCGCGGCGAGCAAACGAAACGCGGTGATGGCCGGAAGTCCCACGCCGTCTTTCACCGTGACGAGTTGCGTTTCGCAATTCACTTCAAAATCGCGGCGCGGATCAATTTCAAAAATGTTCAGGTCTTCGTAAACTGCTTCCGGTTTCACGTCGTCTTTCGGACGGATTTTCGGCGCGACTTTGTCAAACGTCGCGCGCGTGACGACGACGCGGATCAATTGTTCGCCGCCGCACTTCACATTTTCGTTCAGTTCGATCTCCGGCGTTTCGCGTTTCTCGAAATGAAACGGATCGAACGGAAAATCTTTGTCCGCGATTTTTACTTTGGAATTCGTGAGCAATGGAATCTGCGCAAGCAGATCGGTGCAGACTTCGATTTCGCGCGGCGAATCTTCCGTGAGCGAAACGCGGATCGTGTCGCCGAGGCCGTCGCACAACAGCGAGCCGATGCCGATGGCGGATTTGATGCGACCGTCCTCGCCTTCGCCGGCTTCGGTCACGCCGAGATGGATCGGATAATTCCAATCCGCGCCTTCTTTTTCCAATCGCGCGACGAGCAAACGATAGCACTCGATCATCACTTTCGGGTTGCTCGACTTCATCGAGAACTTGAAATTGTGGAAATCATTTTTGCGCGCGATGTGCGCAAATTCCAACGCGCTCTCGACCATGCCGAGCGGCGTGTCGCCAAAACGGTTCATGATGCGGTCGCTCAACGAACCGTGATTCGTGCCGATGCGCAGACAGCGTTTCAAACGTTTCGCTTCGAGCACGAGCGGCGTGAATTTTTCTTCGATGCGCTTGAGCTCGGCGGCGTATTGCTCGTCGGTGTATTCTTTCGTCGCGAATTTTTTTGAATCGGCGTAATTGCCCGGATTCACGCGCACGACTTCAACCCATTTCACCGCTTCCATCGCGGCGTCCGGTTTGAAATGGATGTCCGCCACGATCGGCACGTTGCAACCTTGCTTGCGCAGTTCAGCGACAATGTTCTGCAAATTCGCCGCGTCTTTCACGGTCGGCGCGGTGATGCGCACGATCTGGCAACCAACGGCGACGAGTTCGAGTGTTTGCTTCACCGAAAGCGCCGTGTCCATCGTGTCGCACGTCAACATGGATTGCTTCACGACCGGATGGTTGCCGCCGATGATCACGCCGCCGTTCGCTGGATCGCCGATGACGATTTCGCGGGTTTGCCGACGCTGATAAAAAAATGGAGTTTCGCAGTAGCGCATAAAAATCATTTCGCCGGAACAACGATTTGCCGGCCGTGGTCGCCATTGTCAATCGGCGTCGCGCCCGAATTGTTTGGCGCAAAAATCACCGGTTCTTCGTGACTCGCGTGCGAGCTGCGAATCCAATCGCCGGTGTCAAAAAATGCGATGTAAATCATAAAGCCAATGAGCATCACCGCGAAACCGCTTTGAATGGTGTTCAAAATCCGCGCGCTCACGGGACGGCGACGGATGATTTCAATCAACGCGAGCGTGATGTGTCCGCCGTCCAAAACCGGCAGCGGCAGCATATTCAGCAATGCGAGATTCACATTCAAAATCACGCTGAACCACAAGACACGACGCCAGCCGTCTTCGTCTTGAAACAAATTGCTGTAAACGCGGATGATCATCACCGCGCCGCCAAGTTGTTGCACGCCGATCTGGCCTTTGGGTGCGAACAACGCGCTGACCGTGCTGAAAATTTGCGCCGTGCTGTCGCTGATCTGCGACCACGGACTCGGATGAAGGAGCGCGACGTTCGTATTTCCTTGCCACGAAACGATGCCGAACGACGGTTCGCTGTTCGTCGGCGACAATGGTTTTACGGCGAGCAACGTGCGGTCAAATTGTTCGTCGCCGCGTTTGACGGTGAAGGCAACCGGAGAAATTGGTTTATTGGTCAGCGCTTGCTCGGCCACAAAATAAGCCACCGGACTTAAAATTTTTTGGCCGTTCAAAGCGACAATCTCATCGCCACTTTTCAAACCGGCGGTGGCGGCGGGACTGTTGCTGGCGATTTCATCAATGACAAATTTTTCGGCGGGACTGATGGAAATCTGCCGGAGCGCGCGGCGTTCATACCATTTCGTCGGCGGATTGGTCGGCACGGGATAAACCGTCGCCGTCTGGCCATCACGCAGATATTTGATGGCGATGTTTGTGCCGGTGCTGGTGATGAGCCGCCATTTGACGCTGTCGGCAAACGAGCCGGTCGGCATGAAAGTTTTGACCGGATGACCGTCCACTTCGAGAATCGTGTCGCCCGCGCGCAAGCCCGCCTGCCATGCCGGCCCGCTTGGATCCACCCAGCCGATGACCGTGGAATCGCCCGCGACATCCACCGGCTTGCCTACGCCCCAAACGACGAACGCAAACACGATTGCCAGTCCGAAACTAAACAGCGGTCCGGCGATTGCCACGATGATTTTGTCGAGCGGCGAGACGTTCGGCAATTGTTCGACGGGCGTTTCGTTTTTTCCTTCGATGGCTTCCATCGTCGCCATTTGCGGCAACGCGACGTAACCGCCCGCCGGAATCCAGCCGAGCGCATATTCGACGCCGCCGATTTTTTTGCTCCAGATCGGTTTACCAAACCAGATCGCAAAACGCTCGATCTTCAAGCCGCGCCATTTCGCCGCGAGAAAATGCCCCAGCTCATGCACGCCGATGAGCAGGTTGAAAAGCAACACCACTTCGACCGCGATAAAGATGTAATGTAAAATCGTCATGTAAAAATCAGGCTGTGTAAACTATACCAAAGAACATTGATTGCACAATCGTTGATGCACGAGGAGCGTAATTTGTTGAAAAGTTAAATCGTTAAACCGGCACTGCACTTCCACGATGCAACGATTCAACCATTTATCCATTTAACGAATTTTTCCGCGCCCATGCGTCCGCTTCCAGAATCTGTTCCAGCGTCGGCTGCGAAACAATTTTATGCGCGTCCATCGTGCGGCGAACGGTTTCGGTGATCTGCGGAAAATTGATTTTTCGGTTCACGAACGCTTCGACCGCAACCTCATTTGCTGCGTTCAAAACAGCCGGTAACGTTCCGCCAAGTTCCCCTGCCCGGCGCGCGAGTTCGATCGCCGGAAATCTTTCGACATCCGGTTCTTCAAACGTGAGCGTGCCGATTTTTGGAAAATTCGTCTGCACGCGCTCGCTCGCCGAACGCTCGGGATACGTCAGCGCGTATTGGATCGGCAAACACATGTCCGGCGTGGAAAGTTGCGCGAGCAGCGAACCGTCCACGAACTCGACCATCGAATGCACGATGCTTTGCGGATGCACGACCACGCCGACGCGCGCCATTTCGATGTCGAACAGCCAGCGCGCCTCGATCATTTCGAGACCTTTGTTGAACAGTGTCGCCGAATCAATCGTGATCTTGCGGCCCATCACCCACGAGGGATGTTTGAGCGCGCGTTCGACCGTGATCTCGGAAAATTTTTCTTTCGGCCAAAGCGTTTTATCGCGGAATGGGCCGCCACTCGCGGTCAATAAAAGTTGGCGCACCGAACTCGCGGGCTTGCCGTCGAGACATTGAAAAATTGCCGAATGCTCGCTGTCCACGGCGAGGACTTTCACGCCGTATTTGCGCGCTTCATTCATCACGATCTCGCCAGCCATCACCAAAATTTCCTTCGACGCAACCGCAATATCCTTACCCGCGCGAATCGCCGCCAGCGCCGGTTGCAATCCCGCGGTGCCGACAATCGCGATCAAAACGATGTCCGCTTCCGGCATCGTCGCGAGTTTTAGCAAACCTTCGTTGCCGGAAAAAACTTGCGTGGAAATTCCCAACGCATCTTGAAGTTCTTTCGCCTTCGCCGGATTGGAAATGGAGATCGCCGCCGGCTTGTGCTTGCGCGTTTGTTCGAGCAGCAATTCAGAATTGCCGCCCGCCGCGAGGCCGATCAACCGGATTTGATCCGGCAAATCTTCCGCGACTTTGACGGTGCTGGTGCCGATGGAACCGGTTGAACCTAATAGAACGACGTTCTTCATTTTGAAAATTTACGGATGCGTCAAGATGTGTCGCAAATACAAATACATGATCGGCGCGTTGAACAAAAGGCTGTCGAGCAAATCCAAAATGCCGCCGATGCCCGGAAATAGTTTGCCGGAATCTTTCACGCCCGCTTCGCGTTTGAAAAGTGATTCGATCAAATCGCCAATGACGGCGGTCGAGCTTAAAATAATTCCCAGCACGACCGCGTGAATGGTTTTCATGCCGAGCATGTGATCGCCAAAAAAATGCACGAACAGCAAACTCGCGCCGGTCGAAACCACGATTGCGCCCGCAAAACCTTCCCACGTTTTCGCCGGACTGATGCGCGGAATCATCTTGTGTTTGCCGATCAGCGAGCCGACGACATACGCGCCCGTATCGCTGAACTTCGTCACAAGGATGAAATAGAAAACGTAGAATTTTCCATCGCCGCCAAGGCTGGGGAAAAAATTT
>JAMFSG010000368.1 GCA_026225155.1 Verrucomicrobiota bacterium | reverse complement strand
GGTGCTGGTGGAAAATATCGAGCAGTTCCGCAACTATTTGAAAATGCTTTTTGTCGCACCGCGCCGCGCGAAAGGAAAACCGTCGGCCAAAGCATCTGTTCATTCGCGTAATTAAAATTAAGCCCGATTTCACCATGAAAATTTCAAACCAACGGATGCCGGCTTTGATTCAATTAACATACCGACCGGTCGGTTTCTCTGTGGCGCTTTTGAGCTGAAAAATTTAAACAACCAAACAATAAAAATGAAAACAACCAACAATACGGTCCTGATCAGTGGCGGCAGCGCGGGCATCGGCCTGGAAATTGCCCGGATACTTTCTGCCTACGGCAACAAAGTCATCATCACCGGCCGCGACCGGTCGCGGCTTGACAGGGCGTTGAGCCAATTGGAAAACGTCACCGGCATCGTCAGTGACGTCAGCAAAAAAGCGGACGCGGAAACTTTGGCAGCGACTTTGAAACGGGATTTTCCCGGGCTGAATATCGTCATCAACAACGCGGGGCGCGCGCTTTTGTATGACATCGCCGACAGCGACGGCGCCTTTGAAAAAGCGGAAGACGAGATGCTGACCAATTATCTGGCGGTGATCCGTTTGAACGAAATGTTACTGCCGTTGTTGAAACAGCAGGCGGACGCCGCCATCGTCAATGTTTCGTCGGTGGTGGCTTTTGTGCCCGGCGGTTTGCCGACGTATTCCGCGAGCAAGGCGGCTTTGCATTCTTACACGCAATCGTTGCGCATCGCGCTCGGCCGTTCCAGCCGGGTGAAAGTATTTGAATTGATGCCGCCGCTGGTGGACACGGAATTTTCGGCGGTCATCAACGGTCGCAATGGCATTCCCCCGCAGAAAGTCGCCGAAGATTTCGTCGCGGCCCTGGAGAAAGACGACTTCGAAATCCGCGTCGGCAAGACGCAAGCCATCTACGAACTCTACTTAAAATCGCCCGCGGAAGCTTTGCGCGCGATGAATCCTGGCACCTAAACAATCATGAACACTGCCCTCCCGATCAACGGCGAAAATCAACGCGTCAGTCTCGCATCACCACCCGCCGCAAAACCGGTTGTGGAAAGCGCTGGCGACCGGCGCTCAACGAACGCAGAGATGGATTCACCAACGCCAAATCGCGCGCAGGGGGCAATTTTCAAACATCTTGCACTAATTGTGTTGCTTGTTGTCGCAGGAATCGGCGTCACGAAATTGGCTTATGATTATTGGACGGTCGGACGCTTTATCGAAAGCACGGATGACGCTTACGTTGGCGGCGACGTGACGGTGATCGCGCCGAAAGTTGCGGGTTTCATTTCGCAACTGGCGGTTGGCGATAATCAAAAAGTTCGCGCCGGTGATTTGTTGCTCAAATTGGATGACCGCGATTATCGCGCGGCGTTCGCGAAAGCGGATGCTGCCGTTGCGATCCAGCAAGCCACGTTGGCAAATCTTGACGCGACGCGGCATTTGCAGGAAGCCGTCATCGCGCAGGCGCAGGCGGAAATTTCCGCGACCGACGCGGAAACCATCCGCGCTCGCGACGATCAAGCGCGTTACAAAACATTGGCGGCGAACGATTCCGCTTCCGTGCAAAGTTCGGAAAAAGCGGACACGGATTACAAACAAGCACTCGCGGCGGGCGAAAAATCCAAAGCCGGTTTGGCGGCGGCGGAACGTCAATTGGACGTCATCGGCACGCAAAAATTACAGGCGCAGGCGGCGTTGAACCAAGCCATCGCCGAACGCGATCTCGCGCAGCTCGATTTAAGCTATACCGAATTGCGCGCGCCGATTGATGGCACGGTCGGCAACCGCAGCGCGCAAACCGGCGCGTATGCGACGATCGGTTCGCAATTGATTTCGCTCGTGCCCGCGCACGGTTTGTGGATTGACGCGAACTTCAAGGAAAGCCAGCTCGCGCAAATTCATTCCGGTTCGACGGCGACGGTCAAAGTAGATTCGATTCCCGGAAAAGTTTTTCACGGTCACGTTGTCAGCATCGCGCCCGCGACCGGAGCGCAGTTCAGCGTTTTGCCGCCGGAAAATGCGACGGGCAATTTCACGAAAATTGTCCAGCGCGTTCCTGTTCGCATCGTGCTCGATGACGAAAATGCCGCGCTCGGCCAATTACGTCCGGGACTTTCGGTCGTGGCAAAAGTAGATACGCGAGTGAATTGAAAGGCTGACTTGTGAGCAACCAGAGTGAAAATCCATTTCGCTTCCGCGATATTTTTCCGTTCGCGGTCATGTGCATCGGAATGTTCATGGCGTTGCTGGACATTCAAATTGTCGCGTCGTCGTTGCAAGACATCGGCGGCGGTTTGTCGGCGGCGCAAGATCAAATCAGTTGGGTGCAAACCGCTTATCTGATCGCCGAAATAACAATGATTCCGCTTTCCGGCTGGCTGACGCGCGTATTTTCGACGCGCTGGCTTTTCACTGCGTCGGCCGTCGGATTTACCTTCACCAGTTTGCTTTGCGGACTCGCGTGGAACATCGAAAGCATGATCGTGTTCCGCGCGTTGCAAGGACTTTTGGGCGCTTCGATGATCCCGACCGTTTTCACGTCGTCGTTCCATTATTTTCAAGGCCAACGCCGCGTTTATGCCGCTGCCGTCATCGGCACCATCGCGTCCATTGCGCCGACGCTTGGCCCGGTCATCGGCGGCTGGATCACGGACACATTGAATTGGCATTGGCTGTTTTACATCAATTTGATTCCCGGCGCGGCGGTCGCCATTTTAATTCCATCGCTCGTGAAAATTGACAAGCCGGATTTGTCGCTGCTCAAAGACGCGGATTATCTCGGCATCGTTTTGATGGCGATCGGCTTGGGCAGCTTGCAATACGTTTTGGAAGAAGGCGCGCGTTGGAACTGGTTTGACGATGTGACGATCCGGACTTTTACGGTCATCGCCATCGTCGCGGGAATTCTTTTTATCATCCGCAGCTTCACTTTCAAAAATCCCGTCGTTGACTTGCGCGCCCTTGGAAACCGGAATTTTTTTCTCGGCTGCGTTTTGTCGTTCGTCACCGGCGTGGGAATTTTTGCGACCATTTATTTGACGCCATTATTTCTCGGTTATGTGCGCGGTTACAGCGCGTGGCAAACGGGTGTCGCGATCGCGATCACGGGCGTAGCATCACTGGTCGGCGTGCCGTTTTATATTGTGTTGGCGAAAAAATTCGACATCCGCTGGCTGATGATGTTTGGCATGGCGTGTTTTGGCCTTTCGATGTTCAGCTTCACTCCCATCACGCACGATTGGGGCGCGAACGAATTATTTTTGCCACAAATTTTGCGCGGCTTTCCGCAAGTCTTTGTCGTCGCGCCGGCGGTGACGCTCGGCCTCGGTAGCTTGTCGCCGGAACGACTCAAATACGCGAGCGGTTTGTTCAACATGATGCGCAATCTCGGCGGCGCGATCGGCATCGCCGTGTGCGGAACCATTTTGAACGACCGCACGAACTTGCATTTTCTCCGCCTGACCGAGCATCTCAACGCGACGAATACTGCGATGACCGAATGGCTCCACAACGTCGGCGCGCATTTTACGGCGTTGAATGCTGGCGACGCCGTTCATGGAAATGCCGTTGCGCTGAAACAACTTTGGTCGCTCACATATCGCGAAGCGCAGGTGCAAACTTTTGCCGACGCGTTTTTTGTCATCGCCATTTGTTTTGTCCTCGCAACCTTCAGCGTTCCGCTGCTGCGCAAAGTTGCTGCACCAGTCAAGCCTGTGACGGATGCGCATTGAACCGGAAAATAAAAACGAAAACCAACGACTGCGAAGTCAGCAATTCCTGATGAACTGCTGAAGGATGGTGGAGCCTACAGGATTCGAACCTGCGACCCCCACAATGCCATTGTGGTGCTCTACCAACTGAGCTAAGACCCCATCCAAAACGGATTGATACTTTAAGTTTTTTGCGCGGCAAGTCAAAATCATTTTCCGAAAATTTGGTTCCCGGCCTGAAATTTTTAACCACGGATGGACAGGGACGGAGAAATTTTTTTTACGCGAATTTCGCTAATAAGCGCGAATCAAAGTTGGCTCGTCCCAATTCGCGCTAATTAGCGAAATTCGCGTAAAATTTTCTTGTCTGTTTTATCCGTGTTCATCCATGTCCATCCGTGCTTGAGCAAATCTGAAAATTGAACTTTGAACTTTGCGGCCTGAACTTTAGCTTTTGCGCGTGAGCGAACCATTGCCGAGCATCACCGTCATCATTCCCGCGAGTCCCGACCAGGCCGAAATCCTGGCCGTGGCGGCGGCGCGGCGGCTGGATTATCCGGCGGACAAATTGCAGATCATCGTCGCGCGCGGCAAGCAGCCGTCTGTCCAGCGCAATGCCGTGATCAAGATTGCGCGCGGCGAACTCGTTTATTTTCTCGATGACGATTCGGTCGCGCCGCCGGAAAATTTGCAGCGCGCGGCGACATTATTTTCCGATGCAAAAGTGAAAATGGCCGGCGGCCCAAATCTGTGTCCGCCGAACGCGCCGAAGCTCGAGCAGATTTTCGCGCTTACGCTCGCGAGCTGGCTGGCATTTGCGGGCAGCCGGGCGCGTTATTCATCCGTGGGCAAAATGCGCGCGGCGGGCGAAAAAGAATTGATCCTCTGCAATCTCATCGCGCGGCGGGCGGATTTGCTGGAACTCGGCGGCTTCAACGAACTGCTGTATCCGAACGAGGAAAACGCGTTGATGGACGAATTGCAAAAGCGCGGCGGCCAGTTGATCTACGATCCGCAATTCATCGTGCATCGCCGGCCGCGCCGCAATTTCAAATCGTTTTGCAAAATGTTATTCACCTACGGACGCGGGCGCGCCGAACAATTTCGCGTCAATCCAACGTTCGGCTCGGCGATGAATTTTGTGCCGCCGCTTTTTTGCGCC
>JAMFSG010000367.1 GCA_026225155.1 Verrucomicrobiota bacterium | reverse complement strand
GAGCCCAAACTCGCCATGGCAGTGAAGCAGGGCCTTGAGGCCAACGGAAATGCGGTCAGCATTTCCGCCACGGGAGAGGACGGATTCTTTCTCGCGCAAACCGAGCCCTTCGACCTCTTGATTTTCGACATCATGCTGCCCGGACGCGATGGCTTGAGTGTGTTGCGCCTGTTGCGCGAACGAAAAAATGCTGCGCCCGTGTTGTTGCTTTCCGCGCGCGGCAATGTCAACGAACGCGTCGAGGGTTTGAACGCGGGCGCGGATGATTATCTGCCCAAACCGTTTGAACTCGCGGAACTCGTCGCCCGCGTGCGTGCGCTTACGCGACGTGGTGGCGAAAATAAATCCACCGTGCTACGCGTGGCGGATCTGAAACTTGATACGTTGACGCGATTGGCAAAACGTGGTGACACAGAAATCGAATTGACCACGCGTGAATATCGGTTGCTGGAACTGTTCATGCGTTCCCCTGGACGACTTTGCGGTCGCATGATGATTCTGGAAAAAGTGTGGGATTACGATTTTGATCCCGGCACAAATCTCGTGGACGTTTATGTCCGCCGCCTGCGCGAAAAGATTGACGCGGATTTTGAATCCAAACTGCTCCACACCGTGCGCGGCGCGGGCTACGTTTTGGAGGATCAACGATGACCATCCGCACGCGGCTCACTCTATGGTATGCGGGCATTATGTTCATATCGCTTATGGCCATGGGGGCGCTGTCTTATTACGAATTTGTAAAAGAGCCTCCGAATCGCGGACTTCATGACGCCAAAGTTGCCAAGGACGTCATCGCCGAAGACGAAACCCAGGATTTTGGCCAGTCTTTGAAGGTTCTTTTTTGGTGCGGCTTGCCACCAATGCTGCTGGCGCTCGTTGGTGGCTGGTGGCTCACACGCAAATCATTAAGACCCGTCGCACTGCTAACGCAGGCTGCCGAGCGCATCAACGAATCCAATCTTAATGAGCAATTGCCGCGTAATGGCGACGGCGATGAATTGGATCGCTTGACGGAAGTTTTTAATGCCATGACCGCACGGCTTGATGGCTCGTTCCATCGCATCCGCGAATTCACCTTGCACGCGTCGCACGAATTGAAAACGCCGCTCACCGTTTTGTGCGGTGAAACGGAAACGGCCTTACGCGACGAAACGCTTTCACCCACCGCCCGCGAACGTGCTGTCAGCCAGCTTGATGAATTGCATCGTCTCGCGCGCATCGTGGACGGCCTCACGCTGCTCGCCAAAGCCGACGCCGGCCAAGTCGCGTTGCAACTCGAACCCGTGCATTTCGATGAACTCGTGCGCGATAATTTTGCCGACGCGCAAATCCTCGCCGAGCCGAAAAATGTCAAAGTAGAATTGCTTGCTTGCGAAGAGATTTCCGTGCGCGGCGACCGTCATCGTTTGCGCCAATTGCTTTTAAATCTCGCGGACAACGCCGTGAAATACAACCAGCCGCAAGGCCGCGTGACGATGAATCTGCGGCGCGAAAATGATTTTGCCGAATTCACCATCGCCAACACCGGCGCGGGAATTCCGCCAGAAATTCTGCCGCGCGTCTTCGACCGTTTTTTTCGCGGCGATCCCGCGCACGACCATGCCGTTGACGGCTGCGGCCTCGGCTTGAGCATCGCGCAATGGATCGTTTCCGCGCATGGCGGCACAATTCAAATTTCATCCGAGCCAATGAAACAAACGGTTGTGACTGTGCGGTTGCCGGTTGGAAAAATTGAAAATAAAGCCGCATGAAAGGTCGGCCGTTTATTTTTGGAATCATCCTGCTTACCGGCTGCGCGCATTTTCAGCCGCAGCCCATTTCGCCGGAAAAAATGGCGGCGCAATTTGAAGCGCGGCGGTTTGACGACGGCGGCCTGAAAAAATTTCTCGAACAAAATTCTGGCCATGAATTTGAAAACTGGCCGAAGACCAATTGGGATTTGAATTCGCTCACGCTCGTCGCGTTTTATTTTCATCCAAGCCTCGAAGTGGCGCGAGCACAATGGCTTGTTGCCGCAGCGGGAACAAAAACAGCAGGCGCGCGGCCAAATCCATCGGTGACGGTGAATCCCGGTTACGACACGCAGATTCCCGGCAATTACAGTCCGTGGCTCGTGCCGGTGACATTTGATCTGCCGATTGAAACAGCAGGAAAACGCGGCAAGCGCATGGCTGAGGCGGAAAAAATATCCGAGTCCGCCCGATTTGATTTTATCAGCGCCGCTTGGAAAATTCGCAGCGATGTTCGCGCCAACTTGTTGGATTTTACGATGGCTGGCCGCCGGGCTGATTTGTTGCAGCGACAATTTTCCGAGCAGCGGCAAATTGTGGAATTATTGCAACAGCGATTTGACGCCGGTGAAATTTCCCAACCCGAACTGACGACCGCGCAAATTGCGTTGAGCAAAACGCTACTGGATTTGGGCGATGCGCAGTCCAAAAAATCCGACGCACGGTCGCGTCTTGCCGAAGCACTCGGCTTGACCGAAACCGCGCTGGACGGGAAAAATTTCGACTTCGATTTCTCGTTGCACGAAGCGGAGAAATTAAATTCCGGCGACGCGCGAAAAATCGCGTTGCGTTCGCGCGCGGACATTCTGGCTGCGCTCGCTGATTACGCGGCGGCAGAAGATGATTTGCGTTTGGAGATTGCCAAACAATTTCCCGATTTGCATCTCGGTCCCGGTTACGCGTGGAATTCCGGCAACGCGGGCGACAGCCAATGGAGCCTCGGCGTGACGTTGGAACTGCCCATTCTTGACCAGAATCAAGGGCCGATCGCCGAGGCTGAAGCGCGCAGAAAATTATCCGCCGCAAAATTTGTCGAACTGCAATCACAAGTCATCGGCGAAATTGACCGTGCCATTGCCGGCTGGCGCGTGGCGGAAGAGCAATTGAAAACTGGAAATGAATTGCTCGCCGCCGAACAGCGGCAGCAAAAATCTGCGCAGGCGCAACTTGAAGTTGGCGCGGTTGATCAACTGGATTCGCTCAATGCGCAACTGGAATTAAACAACGCAACGCTGGCGCAGCTTGATAACGAAGCGCAATTGCAACAAGCGTTCGGTCAATTGGAGGATGCGTTGCAAAGTCCGTTGACCCTGCCTGACTCGGTCATTCAGAAAATCCAACAAAATCCCCTTGAAACGAAACCGATTTCCACGCATGAACCGTAAAAAAATAATCTCAAGTCTTGCCGTGGGTGGCGGATTGCTATGGCTTGGCATAATTCGCGTCGTGGCTGACGCCGATGATAAGCCGCCGGTGGAAGAAAAGGTCGTAACCGAAGTTGTGGTCCAAACCGGCAAGATTACTTCAGTCACCTTGCATGGTTACGTTCAAGGTTTTGGCATGATTGAACCTGCGCCCGCCACGGCTGGTCAACCTGCCGCCAGCGCGCAACTTGCCGCGCCATCCGCAGGTGTGGTGACCAAAGTGAATGTTGTTGAAGGACAATCCGTGACGAATGGCGAAGTGATGGCTGAATTGAATTCACAAGCGGTGGAAGCGGAAATGGAACGCCAGAAAAAATTATACGCGCAACAAAACACGTCGCTGAAAAATTTGCAGGAGGCCGAGGCGCAACTGGATTTGTTGCGCGTCACCGCGCCATTGTCCGGCACGGTCGTGCGCGTCAACGTCAAACCCGGTCAGGCGGTGGATTTGACGACGGTTGTCGCGGAGGTGATGGACTTGAAACGGCTGGCCGTGAGCGCGGAAATTCCCGTGGCAGAAGCAAGGGATTTGAAATTCGATGAACCGCTCGAAGTGTTGACCGATCCGCCGGTGGTGACAAAAATTTTGTTCGTCAGCCCGGCGGTGAACAAGGACAACGATACGGTTTTAGTGCGCTCGCTTTTGCCAAATGACAGCGGGTTGCGGCCTGGACAATTTGTTCCATTGCGCATGGTGACGGCGGTTCACACCAATTGTCTTGCAGTGCCGAACGAAAGCGTGGTGACGGATGAAAGTGGTAACAGTGTCATCGCTCTGGTCAAAGGTGATGAAGCAACGCAAATCCCGGTGCAAACTGGCTTGCGCGAAAATGGTCTGGTCGAAGTTGCCGCGCCGGAACTGAAGGCGGGTGATTCAGTGGTGACCGTTGGTGCTTACGGCTTGCCTGACAAAACAAAAATCCGCGTAGAAAATTCTTCACGCGACGAAGCATCCACCAATTCGCCCGCCGCCAAATGAAGTCTGACGTCATTTCGCCTTTGGGCCGATTCGCCACCAAGCACGCGCTGTCCATCACGTTCATCGCGGCGGCTTTGTGCCTGGCCGGAATTTTTTGCGCACTGCGGATGCCGTCGTCAGTTTTTCCACAGACGAATTTTCCGCGCGTCGTCGTCATTGCCAACAATGGCATCACGCCCGCCGATGAAATGATGGCGACGGTGACGCGCCCGATCGAAGAGGCATTGAAAGATATTCCCGGCGCGGTCACGGTGCGGTCCGCCACGAAACGCGGCTCGGCGGAGATCAACGTTTTTTTCAACTGGAACGTGGACATGTCGCAGTCGGAACTTTATGTGCTGGGACGGTTGGCGCAAATTCGCGGCGACCTGCCGGCAGCGGCCTCCACCGAAGTTGAGCGCGTAACATTTTCTGCGTTTCCGATCATCGGCATCAGCCTGACGAGTTCCAATCGCGACATCACCTCGCTTTGGGAAACGGCGAATTACGAACTGAAGCCGCGCTTTCTGCAAATTCCCGGCGTGGCGCGCGTGGAAATCGTCGGCGGTCGCGCGCCGGAATATCATGTCATCGTTGACCCGCTCAAATTACAGGCGGCAAATCTGGGTTTGCCGGATGTAAGCGATGCGTTGACGAAAAACAATCTCTTCGCGCCCGCCGGCATGATGGAAGAAAATTATCATTTATATCTGACGACCGTGGACGGACGCGTTCATTCCGCAGCGGAAATTGGAAATTTGGTCATTACGGTTCGCGGCGATCATCCGGTGCAAATCAAGAATGTGGCGCGCGTCGAGCGCGGACCGGAGCCGGTCTTCCAATCGGTCACCGCACAAGGGCGATCTGCCGTGCTGTTGAACATCCAAAGTCAGGCGGATGGCAGCACGCTGGACATTGCCAATGCTTTGAAAGTTCAATTGCAGCAACTCCAACGGGAACTGCCGCCGAATATGCGCCTCGGATTTTTTTACGACCAATCCCTTTTTGTCCGTGATTCAATCAGCAGTGTTTGGGATGCGATTATTTTCGGACTGATTTTGTCGGTGCTGATCCTTTTTTTCTTTCTGAAAAACTGGGGCAGTGTGTGGACGGCCATTGTCACCATTCCGATTTCCGTGCTGATCACTTTTGTGGCGATGAAACTGGCCGGGATGAGTTTTAACATGATGACGCTCGGCGGCATCGCGGCGTCCATCGGACTGATCATTGACGACGCGATTGTCGTCGTCGAAGCCATCTACGCGAAAATTGCCGCCGGTCGTCTGAAGATCGCCGGCATCCAGGAAGCCATCAGCGAAATCTTGAAACCGATCATCAGTTCCACGCTGACGCCAGTGGTGGTATTCATTCCGCTGGCATTTCTGTCCGGCATCACGGGCGTTTTTTTCCGCGCATTGGCGTTGACGATGGTCGTGTCGCTGCTCACATCCTTGGTTTTGGCGCTTACGCTCACGCCGTCTCTGGCTGCATGGTTCATCCGTGGCCGCAACAAACTAGAACACGGCCACGCGCCGAAAAATCTGGAAGGCGGCTGGTTGCTGACACGCGTCATCCGCATTTACGAACGTGCGTTGCGCACGGCGTTGCGATTTCGCTGGCTTACAGTGCTGGCTTGCGGCGCAGTGCTGGTATCGTCCGTGTTGATTTACCGGCAGTTGGAATCTGATTTTCTGCCGGATTTTGACGAAGGCGGTTTTGTCATTGATTTCTGGGCGCCGCCCGGCACAAGCCTCACCGAAACTTCGCGCCAGCTCGACGAGGCCGAACAAATTTTATCCGCGAACCCGGATGTGGAAGGCTACTCGCGCCGATT
>JAMFSG010000366.1 GCA_026225155.1 Verrucomicrobiota bacterium | reverse complement strand
CATCCTCGCCGCGGGCGGTCGGGCTGATGACCGGCGTGAAGCCGCACCACATGGATTCCTTCAACGGCGCGACGTTGACTTCGATGACCTCGCCGACGTACCCGATGTCAATTTTCTGGCCGGGATTGTCCTTGTCATCGAGCAGCAGCTTTTTGCATTTGAAAATATCCGGCCCGGCAAAACCAACCGCCTGACCGCCCAGCGCGTTGATGGCTTTGACCACTTCGGGATTTATTTCGCGCGACAAAACATCGTCCACGATCTGCGCCGTCGCTTCGTCGGTGACGCGCTGGCCTTGGATAAAATTCGCCTTGAGCCCGGCGCGTTCCATCGCACGCGTGATGGCTTTGCCGCCGCCGTGAACGACGACCGGATTTATTTCCACGGCTTCGAGAAAAACGATGTCGCGCGCGACGCCGTTGCGGACATTCGCGTCGGGCGAATCCATAAACGAGCCGCCGTATTTCACGACGAAAGTTTCGCCGCTGAATTTTTGGATGTAAGGCAACGCTTCGAGGAGCGTCGCGGCTTTGGCAATCAGGTCTTGCATTTGCGGCGAAGATTTAGCCACAGATGAAACACAGATGAAACACAGATTTTTAACCGTAGGATTAAAAATCCATCGGCGGCAGCGGAAAACGAATTTTATTTTCCGTCTTCGGCGACAAGTTCATCGCACGTCTGGTTGAAAAATTTTACGCACTGCGCGATTTCCGGCGAAGAATTTTCCCAGTGATATTCGTATTCCACACAAAATGCGCCGTGAAAATGCTGGCGCTTCAATTCTTCCATGATCTGGCGCGTTTTGCCGACGCCCGTGCCCCACGGAACGTCGTGCGCGTTCATGCCGTATTCGTTGAGGTCTTTGAAATGCAGCGCGAGGATGTGGCCGTCCAATTTTTTGATGCATTCGAGCGGGTCGAGACCGGAACGAATCCAATGGCCGACGTCCGCGCACGCGCCGAGCATTGGCCGTCCTTTAATGGCGGCGAGAACGAAATCAGGATTCCAATAAATCGAATGGCCTTTCGGATGCTCGTGAATCGCGACGCGGATGTTATATTCCTCGCAAAGTTTTTCGACAATGTCCAACGCGTTCGTCGGCGGTTCGGAAACCAAAATGTTGATGCCCCATTTTTTGGCGAACTCAAAAACTTTGCGCGACTTGACTTCGTCCGCCGGCAATTGCACGACGCCGATGTTCACGAAATTTCCAAAACCGTCCGCGTGAAGTTTTTCGTCAATGCGCGCGCGTTGCGCGTCCGTCAAATCCACCGTCGTCAAGCGGTTCGTGCCGTCGAGAATCGCGCTGCCGGAAATGCTCATGTATTTCACGCCAAGCGCTTTCGTCATGTCAACCGCGTCGAAAATGGAAAATTTCTGGAAGGTGTAAGAATGAACTGCGAGCTGCCAGCCGAGTTTGTCAGCGGAAGTCGTGTCGTTCGTAGAAACTTGCGCGAACGCGCCGATGGAAAATAAAATCCCAAGCGCGAGTAGAAATAATTTTTTCATGTTGGAAAATTTTTCGAGCAAAATTAAAAATCAAACTTTCGGTTCCCAGCCGGATTCGTATTTGCGACGCCACAATTTCATCGTGTCGTGATCATGCAAAATGTGGCCGTTTGACGTGTCGCAATTCAATTCGCGCCCGACGCGCCACGCGATGTTGCCGAGATGCAAATTATTCACGCTGACGTAACCTTCCGAAATCGGGCAGTTCAATTTTTGATTGCCGCGAACGCTTTCGATGAAATTGGAAACGTGCGCCGTGTCCATGTCTGCGCCGCTGCCGCTGATCGTGTTTGTCGGGTCAACGACTTCGTGACTCTTGAGTTGCTTGACGATTTTTTTCTTTTTGTCCCAGATGATATAATTGTCGCCGTCAAGCAACGCCGTGCCTTCCGTGCCGTAAATCAGCGTGCCGCGCGATTTGCCCTCGACCGGATAATCGTTACAACTGCGACCTTCCCAACTCATCGTTTTGCCTTCGGGAAAATCCCACGAAATCGTCTGTGTGTCCGGCGTTTCCCAATCGTCTTGAAACGCGTAACGACCGCCGTTCGACGACACGCGCGTCGGCCACGTCACGCCGAGCGCCCAGCGCGCCACATCCATTTCGTGCGTGCCATTGTTGAGCGCTTCGCCCGTGCCGTATTTCCAACGCCAATGCCAATTGTAAGGAACCAGATTATCAATGAACGGCTGGCGCGGCGCGGGACCTTGCCACAATTCGTAATTCAACCAATCGGGAACCGGCGCGGGTTTGCCGTGGCCGATGGTCGTGCGTGCGTTCGCATACCAGCCTTTCGCAAAATAAGTTTTGCCGATGAGACCGTTGTGGATTTGCGGAATGATGTCGAGCATCGCCGGCGACGAACGCCGTTGCGCGCCCATCTGCACGACCGTTTGATATTTTTGGACGGCCTGCAAAAGCAATTCGCCTTCGTAAGGATTTTGGCTGCACGGTTTCTCGACATAAACGTGTTTGCCGGCGGCCATCGCAAGAATCGCCAGCGGCGTGTGCCAATGATCCGGCGTCGCGATCGTCACGACATCAATGGATTTGTCCGCCAGAATTTTTCGGAAATCGCCTTCGCGCTGCGGCGAGTTGGTTTGTTTCTTGAGCGTCTCTTTGATTCCTTTTTCAATCGCGCGCGTGTCCACGTCGCAGATATGCGTGATCTCAACGCCGGGCAAACTCGTCAAACAATCAACGTGCGCAAGCCCGCGGCCGTTCGTGCCGATGACGGCGGCGGAAATTTTATCGTTCGCACCGATTTTTTTCGCCAGCGAATCGCCTTGCGCTTGCAAATTTGTCAGCGAACCCAAATAGCCCGCCACGCTCAAACCGATGCCCGCTGTGCCGGTTTGTTTCAAAAAATGCCGCCGGTTGATGGAAGAATCGTTCATAGGAATAGATTTATTGACGCCCGCCAAACGGTTTTGGTTGCGAAAATCGCAAAAGTTTGGCGGATGGCGTGTGACTTTGATGAAACCATGTTTGCCACGGCAGCGTCGAGTAATTATCGTGGGTGAAATCCTTTTTCATTCACCAACCAAAAATATGAAATCCAAAATCACCTTTCGTCCGATAATTTTCGCGCTCGCCGTTCTCGGACTTTTCACGTTGCTGACAACTTCGTGTTCGACTTGCTGCAAAAAATCCAGCGCCGCGCCGAATACTTTGACGGCCAAAGAAAAAGCCGATGGCTGGAAATTATTGTGGGATGGCCAAACGACCGACGGCTGGCGCAGTCCGAAGTCCGATGAATTTCCGACGAAAAGCTGGAGCATCACGAACGGCGTGTTGACCGTTGATGCCGGTTTCGCGCATGGCGAGGCGGAATCGCAAGCCGGCGGCGACATCATCACGCGCGAACGCTATTCCAATTTTGAACTCACCGCCGATTTCAAAACGACGTTCGGTTGTAACAGTGGCATCAAAATTTTCGTGCAGCCGAACATTTCGCCGGTGGATAAAGTCACCGGCAAACCGACCGGCACCGGTTCCGCGATCGGCATGGAATATCAAATTCTCGACGACGCAAATCATCCCGATGCGAAACTTGGCCGCAACGGCGACCGCAAATTGGGTTCGCTTTACGATCTGATTCCCGCGCCGGAAAATAAAAAAGTGAATCCCACGGGCGAATGGAATCACGCGCGGATTTTATCGCAAGGCAAACACGTTGAGTTTTGGTTGAATGGCGAAAAACTAATCGCCTTCGATCGCGGCTCGGGCGAATTCCGTCAAGCCGTCGCGTTGAGCAAATTCAAAAACATTCCAAATTTCGGCGAATGGCCGGACGGCCACATTTTATTGCAGGAACATGGCAGCGAAGTTTCTTTCCAAAACGTCAAAATCCGAATTCTTCCCGCGAATTGAATCCGAAAACCAAAATTCATTCGCGTCGTAGTTTTCTAAAAACTACGTTTGGCAGCAGTATTGGTCTCGTGATTTTGCCGAACCTAATTCCGGCAAAACTTTTTGGTGCAGACACGCCGTCGAAAAAAATCCAAGTCGCGCAAATCGGCTGCGGACGCATGGGCCGCAGCGATTTGGGAAATGTCATGACGCAGCCGCTCGCGCGCGTTGTTGCCGTTTGCGATCTGGATACCAAACGCGTCGTCGCTGGCAAGCAGATGGTGGAAGATTATTATCGCAGCCGCAGCGAGACGGATGTGAACGTAAAAACGTTTCATGATTATCACGACATTCTCGCGGCGCCGGAAATTGACGCCGTCATCATCACCGTGCCGGATCATTCGCACGCGCTGATCGCCATCGAAGCCGCGATCGCAGGCAAACATATTTACGTCCAAAAACCCGTGACGTATTCCATCGCCGAGGCGATCGGTCTGCGCAAGGCTGTCGAGGCGAAGAAAATTATTTTGCAAACCGGTTCGCAACAACGTTCCGAGCGGCCGTGGAAAAGTTTTCGCGCCGCAAGCGAAGCGGTTCGCAATGGTCGCATCGGGCAATTGCAGACGATTAAAATCGGCGTCGGCCTTGATAAACCCAGCGGCCACGCGCCTGTGCCGACGCCCGTGCCGGCTGATTTTGATTACGAGCGCTGGCTCGGTTCGGCGCCGGAACAACCTTATGTGGAACTGCGCGTGCATCCGCAAAACGACGTGGAAGGCCGTCCGGGTTGGATCACGACGGAAGATTTCGGCCTCGGCATGATCACGAATTGGGGCGCGCATCACGTGGACATCGCGCAGTGGGCGATGGCGCAAGAACTCGGTGGTCCGCTGACGATCGAATCGCACGCGCAATTCATGCAACACGATGCGTGGACGGTGCATACGACTTATCACGTCGAGATGGTTTATCCGAAAAACGTGCGGCTCATTCTCGACAATAAATTTGAGAACGGCATCCGTTTTGAAGGCGATGAAGGCTGGGTTTTTTGCACGCGCAGCGAAGATGAAATTGCTAATGGCGATGCGGATGCGCAAATGCTTCCGCCGCTGCGCGCCAGCGATAAAAAAATTCTTTCGCCGCTCGACGGCAATGCCATTCGCTGGATGCCGAGCAAAAGTCATCACGGCAACTGGCTCGAAAGCATTGTGGCGAACAAACAACCGATCGCCCCGATCCAACAATCCGCGCGTAGTCTCGAAGCCTGCGCCGCCGCGTGGATCGGCATGAAGTTGAAACGTAAATTGGCTTGGGATGCGGCGACGGAAATGTTTGTGAATGATGCTGCTGCGAACCAAATGCGTTCCCGCGCGGCGCGCAAACCGGAATATGATTTTGAACGCGTGTTGAAACAAGTGGGCATCGCGTGATGGCTTTTTCGGAACGCCGATCTCCTGATCGGCGAGTTGAGAAAAATCAATGTCGAGCCAATCAGGAGATCGGCGTTCCGTTTTGCTTCACAATTTCACTTTGACGCGACGGCGGTTTTTTCTACATTGCCGTCATGTCAGAAATCGTCAAATTTGTGAACAACGGGGCCGCCAGCATCACACCCGCGCTCGCGGAAAAAGTTTTACGCCAGTTGCCGCAATGGAAACTGGAGTTCACACAGATCAGCGCGCCAAAATTTCCGCACCTCGTGGACCAACTCGAATTTCTTACCGACGCGGTCGAGGACGCCGTCGAAGGCGCGTATAAAGAATTGCCATTCGTCGCCGTCGCGCAGGCCGTGTTCGCCCTGCTCTACGCGCACAAAAAAATGAGTGTCATTCCTGAAAGCGTTTTGGAACTTGGCGGCGCGGATAATTCCAGCGTCGTGCGCGCTGTGTTGATCCAAAATGAAAAGGCATTCGCGATCTACGCGGGCGCTCAAGGCATCAGTTGGCAGAAAATCACCAGCCAGCCGTAATTTTTGCGATGCAAATTTCGCTGGTCATCACGCTCATCGGTGCCGACCGCACTGGTCTGGTTGAATCCGTCGCGCGTGTCGTCGCCGAACATGGCGGTAACTGGCTCGAAAGCCGCATGTGCCGCCTCGGCGGAGAATTTGCGGGAATCTTGCGCGTCAAAATTCCGACGGAGAAAAAAACTTCATTGCTCGCCGCGTTGCAAAAAATTTCCGGACTTAATGTCACCGTTCGCGCCGACGAAACGAAAATTTCCGCCGCCCAAGGTCGTCAGACGAAATTTGAAATCGTCGGTTCCGACCGACCGGGCATCGTCCGCGAAATCACCAGTGCGCTCGCCCGTGCGAATGTGAATGTCGAAGAATTTTCCAGCGAAGTTGTCAGTGCGCCGATGTCCGGCGAAACGCTTTTCAAAGCCAGCGCGCGATTGCAACTGCCCGAAAACTGCGACCTCGCCGCACTAAAACGCGATCTGGAAAAAATCGCTGCCGACTTGCTTGTGGATGTTTCGTTTGCGGAATTATCCGCTTGAAACATTGATGAAATTGATGGTGCTGGTTGGCGATGGTGCGATAGCAGAAATCAAAGCAAGTTATTTCAGAATAAGGCGAATTATGAAAAAAATCACTTTGGGCATTTTATTTATTGCCTTGGTTCTAAACTTCACTGGTTGCAAGCCCTCCCGCGAACCTACTAAAACAATTCCATCCGGTTACTTTCAAACCGATTTTCAGGATGAATCCCAGTTCATCGTCGAAACCATCGCTGCCGATCTGGGGGGAACAGATTTATTACGCCAAGTTTCATCATCCGCCCGCGGCAAAGGAATTTTTCATTTCCGCGACCGAGACACCTGACTCGTCGTTTGGTGCGCCGACGTATGAATTGGAAATTGATCTGGATGCCCAACATCACGGCTTAAAAACCAAATTGAATATCAATGGCCCGATCTGGTCGCCGGAAGTTTATGACGGCTTGGCGACGCAGCTATCCCAAGCCATCGGATTGTCTGCCGGTGAAAATAACGGATCGCCAAATACCACGTTGCTGGCAAACCTGACGGACGGCACAGCCACCGCCATCGAGAAGGAAAATCAAAGACTATCGCAAGCTTTAGAAAGTGATTTTTCCAACGCTGCCTTGCATGAAGAAGCCGCCGTTCTTTTGGGCGCATTCACGCTGCGTGAACATTCGGGTGATTTTTATGAGATCCGTTCACCGTTATGCCGCATCACAGCGCATCTGGCGATGGCCCGTTATTTGAGCGGTGGAAATTTATCCGCCATCAACGGTCAGATGGCCGAGGCGATGGCGCTGACTTTGATGAATGATCAAGTCGCGGCGCTAGAAAAGTTGACGGATATCAAAACCAACGCGCCAGCAGTGGCCAGTTGGGTGCGGGCATTACAGGCGCGGAACACGCGAGATTACCGTCCGCTGGAAAAATTGGGCGGTCTTTCACAGATTGAATGCATCAACTGGTTTTACGCTCTCGATCATTCAGCCAATACTGATATCGCGTGGAGTAAATTAAGTGATGTGCAGAAACAGATTCCCGATTTCGTCCGCATCGCCAATGAAGGCAATTATTCCGTGGGCGTGGGGCATGAATTGCTGGCGTTATCCCTGCCGGCGGAATTTTCGGAAATCGCGACGGTCTATCAATCCGCCCATCAGAAAAAACTGAGCAAAGACGGACTGATCGCGGCGCTTAATGAAATGCCGGAACGCTGTTTTTCCCCCGATGCGGAGGGAAAACCCGAAGTGCGGGTCATCGGTTGGGGCTTGTGGGCTGGATTTTTGCAACGTCAACTGTGCCACGCTGTTCAAAATAATTTTGACTTCATGCAAAATAAATGGGGCGTGCCGGAAGACGCCAAAACTTTTTCCATAAAGTGCGACCAGATGTTAAACGGGCTGCGACTATATCCCTTCGTTCGCCGGTTCAATTGTGTGGACGTTGAATCGTATCATAAATCAGTGGACGATGGATTCAAAGTGACGGTCGCCACGCCGCAGTTAGTGCCCGCACGATGCTGGAATTATCTCTGCTACTGGTTTTCACCCAGTGAATACTACCAGCCCAATCCTAATCCGCATATTAATGAATGGCACAAGCACAATCCACCGCCCGGCACGGCCTATAATCCGCTTCCTCGATTGGATCATCCGAGCTTGACCAGACGGCCGGATTCCGAAGCGCTGCTGGGTAAACTCCACGAGATGGCACCATATGACAGCGACATTAGCTGGTTCATTTGGAAAACAAAATACAAAGAGAAGCCAACCTATGATGAGGCATCCGCGCTGTTTCAACCAGTATTATCGTATGATTACGAAGCCATCAAGCGAGTAGCCGACTCGGTCAGGAACCAGCCTACCAAATACGAACAACTAATGTTGCAGGCTGCCGCCATAAATCCTTCCGCCTATTTCACATTGTCTGACTATTGCATCATCAACCAGGAAGATGACAAAGCAGCATCCTATATTGAAAAAGGAAACTCGCTGGATCCTGACAGCGTGCGGGCCTCTTACTCTGCCAGCTGGCTCATCAAATATTATTTGAAGCACGGCCAGAAAGAAAAAGCCCGCGCCGTGGCCGACGCTGCCGGCGACGTTTATTCCTCGTCCGGATTGCAGGCGAAGGCTGAATTTCTCGAAGCCACTGGTGATTACAAAGGAGCTTTCCAATGGTATTCAAATATTCAAGAACGTTATGAAGATTCGGGGCCGGTTACAGCATTCTGTCTTCGCTACAAAAAGAAGACCGGGAATTCTCAATTCGACGATGAAATGCAAAAAAACATACAGGCTTTTTTCCCCAACGGACTTGAAAAAGTCAGCTTGAATGATTTTAAAACCGCACCAGCCGACGGTGTTTTGATTAATGAAGCAACGGCTTTGGCAAGTGCGGCTGGGCTGAAGGTTGGCGATGTCATTGTTGCTATCGACGGCATCCGAGTGCATGGCTTTAAACAATATTCATATGGTCGGGAATTAAATACAGATTTGGAAATGAGTTTAATTGTCTGGCAAAATGGTGATTATCACGAAATAAAAACCAGTCCGCCTAACCGTCGTTTTGGCGGGGACTTTGGTGATTATATTCCCCGCTAAAAATTTCATCTTCAATCGCGCTGGATTTAATTTATCCTTCGCGCGATGTTTGAACTCCTCAAAACCGACACGACAACCAAAGCGCGTTTGGGAAAATTGACCACTACGCATGGCGTCGTGGATACGCCCGTGTTCATGTCCGTCGGCACGCAGGCCAGCGTCAAGGCGCTTGACCCGCGCGAACTGAACGAGATGGGCACGCAGATCATTCTCGGCAATACTTACCATCTGAATCTGCGCCCCGGACTCGACGTGATCCGCGCGGCGGGTGGATTGCACAAGTTCATGAATTGGGACAAACCGATTCTCACCGACAGCGGCGGCTTTCAAGTTTTCAGCCTCGCCAAAATCCGCAAAGTCAAAGCACACGGCGTGGAATTTCGTTCTCACCTCGACGGCTCGCTGTTGTTCATCGGACCGAAAGAATCCATGGAAATCCAACGCGTGCTCGGCTCGGACATCGCGATGGTTTTTGATGAATGTCCGCCGCATGACGCGCCCGCGAAAGACCAGCGTCTCGCCGTCGAACGCACCATCCGCTGGGCGCGCGAATGCCTTGAACAGCCGCGTGCGGATGGACAAAAAGTTTTTGGCATCGTGCAGGGCAGTTCCGATCCGACCTTGCGCGCGGAATGCGCGAAGGCTTTGGTCGCGATGGAATTTGACGGTTACGCGATCGGCGGCGTCAGCGTTGGCGAACCGGAACCGGAAATGATGAAGGCGATTGAACTCGCCGAGCCGCATCTGCCCGCGCATAAGGCGCGTTACGCGATGGGTCTCGGCACGCCCGCGCAAATGGTCGAATTGATTGCGCGCGGCATAGATATGTTTGATTGCGTGTTGCCCACGCGCGTCGCGCGCAATGGCACGGCTTACACGCGGCGCGGCGCGCTCGGCATCAAAGGCGCGATTTACAAAACTGATTTCGGCCCAATCGAAGAGGGCTGCGACTGTTTTGCGTGCAAACATTTCACGCGCGCGTATCTGCGGCATCTGCTGCGCGCGAATGAAATCCTCGGCCTGCGCATGTTAAGCGTCCACAACACGCACATGTATGTGAAGTTGATGGCGGACGTGCGCGCGGCGATCGCCGCCGGAAACTTTGCCGAATTTTACCGCGACTTCATCGCCAATTTCACACCGTCGCAGAAAATTCTGGCGGAGCGAAGGAAAGAAGCGAAAGGGTAAATTTGAAATCCAAACTTCTAACTATCTCGATGGCGGTTTTTACCTTTGCCGGATGTGACGCCCATCGTGAAAAACTCATCGCACCATACCTATTGGTCGCCCCTGACACATTGCT
>JAMFSG010000365.1 GCA_026225155.1 Verrucomicrobiota bacterium | reverse complement strand
GGTCAATTTTCAAATTTAACGTTTTCACCGGACTGCAAATAAAGGGCTGATTTTTTAACCACGGATGGATACCGAAAGCAACGGCGAGAACAACCGATAAAAACGAACAGAAGGGAACAAAGGAAACGAAGAAGAAATTTTCCAGCTTCCCAGTTTTTGAAATTCTTCGTTCCCTTTGTTCGCTTCTGTAAAATTTGACCGTTTCAACTTTTTTCCGCACAATTGCAGCATGGCAAGCAGCTTCGGACAATTGTTCCGCATCACGACGTGGGGCGAATCGCATGGCGGCGGCGTGGGCGTCGTCATTGACGGTTGTCCGCCGCGCCTGAAACTTTCCGAGGCGGACATCCAGCCGGATTTGGATCGTCGCCGGCCCGGCCAATCCAAGATCGTCACGCCGCGCAAAGAATCCGACACGGTGCAAATCCTTTCGGGAATTTCCACGACCGGTCGCACGCTCGGCACGCCGATTTCGCTCTGGGTCAAAAATGAGGATCAGCGCTCGGACGCTTACAACGAAATGAAGGACAAGTTTCGTCCGTCGCACGCGGATTACACTTACTTCGCCAAATACGGCATCCGCGCGTGGCAAGGCGGCGGTCGCGCGAGCGCGCGCGAGACGATCGGTCGCGTCGCGGCGGGTGCGATCGCCAAAAAAATTCTGCGCGAAAAATTCGGCGTGGAAACGCTGGCTTACGTCAAACAAGTCCAGAAAATTTCGGCGGAAATAAATCCCGATACGGTGAAATTTTCCGAAGTCGAATCGAACATCGTCCGCTGTCCGAATTCGTTGGCGGCAGAAAAAATGATCCGGCTCATCGAAAAAATGCGGCGCGAAGGCAACACCGTCGGCGGCATCATCGAAGGCATTGCGCGCGGAGTTCCCGCCGGTTGGGGTGAACCGGTGTTCGACAAACTCGAAGCCGATCTGGCGAAAGCGATGTTGAGTTTGCCCGCGTGCAAAGGTTTTGAAAGCGGCTCCGGTTTTGCCGGAACCTTACTGACTGGTCGCGACCACAACGACGCGTTTCGCGCAAAAGATAAAAAAGTTTATACGACGACGAATCGTTCCGGCGGCATTCAAGGCGGCATCTCGAATGGTGAAACCATTTTCTTTCGTGTCGCATTCAAGCCGGTTGCGACCGTCATGCACGAACAAGACACGGTGGACGAAAAATTTGCGAACACGACGTTGAAAGGCCGCGGCCGTCACGATCCGTGCGTGCTGCCGCGCGCCGTGCCGATGATCGAGGCGATGACCGCGCTGGTTTTGGTTGACCATGCCTTGCGGCAACGCGCACAGTGCGGTTGACTTTTTCGCGGCAAAAGCGATTTTATTTCCATCATCTCAATTCATATTTATGCCAGAGAAATCCATCAATGAAATTTCCGCCGATTCACGTCGGCTGTTCACCAAGGCCAACGAAGCGGCGCAGCGCGAAAACGGCGATTACGCCATCGCGTTGTATTGCCAGGTGCTGGAAAAGGAACCGGGCTTTCTCGAATGCCGCAAACTGCTCCGCGCGGAGCAGCAAAAAAAAGCCGGCGCGAGCAGCGGCGGTTTTTTCAAAAAAATGATGAGCGGGGCGGGTTCGTCGCCGCAGATCGCGAAGGCGAAAATGACCATTGGCAAAAATCCTGCCGAAGCGATGGCCATCGGGGAACAGGTTTTGAACGGCGACCCGAACAGTCTCGCCGCGCTGCGCATCGTCGCGGATGCGGCGGTGGCGTTGGAGCTGATGCAGACGGCGGCGTTCGCGCTGGAGACGATGGTGAAAATTTCGCCGAAAGACAAAGCGCTCGTGATCGAATATTCCGAGCGTTTGTCCGCGAGCGGCGGCGACACGCGCAATGGCGAACGCGCCTTGCAGGAACTTATCCGCACCTCCGGTTACGATGGCGACTTGAACCAGGCGTTGAAAAATCTTTCCGCGCGCACGACGATGGACGAAGGCGGTTACAGCGCGGCGGCCGGCGGCAAGGCGTCGTTCCGCGACATGTTGAAGAACAAGGACGAAGCCGTTTTGCTCGAGCAGGAAAAACGCGTGGTAAAAAATGAAAGCGTCGCCGACCGGCTCATAGGCGAATACCAGACACGCCTGCAAAGCGAACCGGACAATCTCAAGATCGCGCGCGAGCTCGCCAAACTTTACGCGGAAAAAAGCCAGTTCACCGAGGCGTTCGCGCTGTTCGACCGCTTGAAAAAAACCGACATGGCCAGCGACCCGGCGCTCGACCGCGCCATCGGCGACGCGACCGTGCGGCAGTTTGATTTTCAATCCTCACAGCTCAATCCGCTGGCACCCGATTACGCCGAGCAGGTTGCAAAAATCGCGGCGGACAAAGTGGCGTTTCAACTCGCCGACTGCCAGAAGCGCGTGGAAAAATATCCGACCGACCTCGCACTGCGGTTCGAGCTGGGCGTGCTGTATTTTCAAACCGGGAAATATTCCGAAGCCATCGCGGAACTTCAAAAGGCGCAGCAGAATCCGCACAAGCGGCTCTCGGCCATGAACTATCTCGCGCAATGTTATTCCAAGCGCAAGATGTATGATTTCGCCGCGCGCACGTTCCAAAACGCGATCAAGGAAAAACCCGTGTTCGACGAGGAGAAGAAAGAACTGGTCTATAACCTCGGCCTCGCGCTCGAGGCGATGGGAAAAAAAGAAGAAGCCATCGAACAATTCAAGCTGATCTACGAACTGGACATCAGCTACAAAGACGTCGCCAAGAAAGTGGATGATTATTACGCGGCGCAGTGAAAATTAAACCGCCATGCGTCTGCTGATTTATTTAACAATCTGCATTCGCATGGCGATGCTCCCGCAAACAATCTTCGCCTCGGCACAAACAGAACAAGTCATCCTGCTGCACGGACTTTGCCGCAGCAGCCGTTCGATGGCGGCGATGGAAAAATCGCTGACGCAGGCAGGCTACCAGGTCTGCAACATTGATTATCCTTCACGCTCGGCTCCGATTGAACAACTGGCCGAAACGGTCATCGGTCAAGCCGTCACGGATTGCGAAAATGACAGCGCGACCAAAATTAATTTCGTCACGCACTCGCTCGGTGGAATTCTGGTGCGGCAATATTTGGCAAATCATTCCATTCCCAATCTTGGCCGCGTCGTGATGCTTGGGCCACCGAATCAAGGCAGCGAAGTCGTGGACAAACTTGGCGGCTGGTGGCTGTTCAAAAAGATTAACGGCCCGGCGGGAAATGAACTGGGCACGGATAAAAATTCAGTGCCAAACAAACTTGGTGCGGCGAATTTTCCGATCGGCATCATCGCGGGAAATCGTTCGATCAATTGGATCAACAGTTTTTTGATTCCCGGTGTTGACGATGGAAAAGTTTCGGTCAAGCGAACTAAACTTGTCGGCATGAGCGATTGGATCGAGATTCCCGCGACGCATCCGTTCCTCATGAAAAACCGGACGGCCATCGCACAGACGATTTCGTTTTTGCGCGCCGGAAAATTTGAGCGCCCGGCAGCCGTCAGGGCGTAAAAAATTTCCGAACTAAATCCGCTTTTCGTCCGCGTCCAGATAATCCACGAACGTCTTGATCTCGTCGCGAT
>JAMFSG010000364.1 GCA_026225155.1 Verrucomicrobiota bacterium | reverse complement strand
TGGGCGGCATCGAAATCGCGCCGGAAAATCCGGAATTTTCCGGTTTTATTTTCAAGATCCAGGCGAACATGGATCCGCGCCATCGCGACCGCATTGCGTTCATCCGCGTTTGCTCCGGCAAATTTGATCGCGACATGACGGTTTTCCATTCGCGTTCGGAAAAAAAAGTTCGCCTGTCCAGTTCGCACAAACTGTTCGGCAACGAACGCGAAACCGTGGACGAAGCATTTCCCGGCGATGTCATCGGCCTCGTCGGCCACGACAGTTTTGGCATCGGCGACACGCTGACGACCGATCCGAAAATTCTCTACAAAGAAATCCCGCGCTTCACGCCCGAGGCATTTTCGTATCTGCACAATCCGAACACGGGCAAATACAAACAGTTCCGCCAGGGCTTGGATCAATTGTTGCAAGAAGGCGTAATCCAGACGCTTTACCTGCGCAATTCTTCCATCAAAACGCCGCTGCTCGCCGCCGTCGGCCCGCTGCAATTTGAAGTCGTGCAATTTCGGCTCGAAAGCGAATACGGCGCGGAATCGCGGCTCGAAGCCGCGCCGTGGAGCGTCGTCCGCTGGCTGCCGACCGACATCAAGGAAGAAGAACTCGACGCGCTTTCGCTGCCCACTGGCGCAAAACTCGCCTACGACATCGGCAAAAATCCCGTCGTGCTTTTCCAGAACGATTGGTCGGCGAATTATTTCAGCGAGACGAATAAAAACACTCCGTTGTCCGCGCTGCCGGTGCAGACTGCGAAAGAATAATATCGTGAATCTGTTGCCTCGTTACATTGTTGAATCGTGGCAACCATTACGCAGCCTTCCGATGCAACGCTTTAACCATTCAACGCTTTAACGACTCAATTTCCCATGCCCACCATCATTTCCGCCTCCGAAGTCACCGTTCGCTACAATAATCGCACGGTGCTCGATGCCACCACGCTCGGCATTCAGGAAGGCGAACGCATCGGCTTGGTCGGGCGCAATGGCGCGGGCAAGACGACGTTTCTGCGCATTCTCGCCGGTTTGCAAACGCCCGACAGCGGCGAAGTTTCGCGCCAGCGCGATCTCGTCGTCAGTTATCTGCCGCAAGATTTCATGCTCGATGAAATGAAGAATGTTTATGGAAACATCCGCGACGGCGCACAGCACGTTTTGGATCTGATTGCGGAATTTGAATCGCTGCCGCACGACTCAAAACGGCACGAGCAATTGGAACAACGCATCCAGGTTTTGGATGGCTGGACGGTGGATCGCCGCATTGAAATCGCGATGGCGCATCTGAATTGTCCGCCCGCCGATCGAAAAATCGAAACGCTTTCCGGCGGCGAAAAACGTCGCGTCGCGATGTGCCGCGCGATGGTTTCGCAGCCGGATTTTTTGATCCTCGACGAACCGACGAACCATCTCGATCCCGAATCCATTGAGTGGGTCGCGGAATTTCTCGAAAGTTTTTCCGGCACTTTTCTCGTCGTCACGCACGACCGTTATTTTCTCGATCGCGTCGCGCAACGCATGATCGAACTGGCCGACGGCAAGTTTTTTTCACACAACGGAAATTACACCGATTATCTTTTGGCCAAAGCCGAACGCCAGGCCGCCGATTCGACAGTCGAACACAAGCGCCAGATGTTTTTGAAAAAAGAACTCGCGTGGGTGCGGCAAGGTCCACGCGCGCAACGCAGCAAACAAAAAGATCGCTTCGAGCGTTACTACGACGAAGCCGCGAAAGACGGTCCGATGATCGAAGAAGACGTTGAGCTGGTCATTCCGCCGCCACCGCAACTTGGCAATCGCACGGTGGATGTGACGGATCTCGGCATGGAAATCGCCGGGCGAAAATTATTTTCCGGCTTCAGTTTCAACTTTGAAAACGGCAAGCGCGTCGGCATTTGCGGGCGCAACGGACTCGGAAAATCCACGTTGCTCAAGACCATGATCGGCCAGCTCCAGCCGACCGAAGGCACGGTCAAAACCGGCCAGCTCACGAAATTTAATTACGTGGATCAATCGCGACTTCAGCTCAACGAAGAAAACACCGTGATGGATGAAGTCGCGCAAGGCCGTGAATTTGTTGAGTGGGGCGACGAAAAAATTTCCGTTCGTTCATATCTTAAAAGGTTTTTGTTTTCTGACGACCGGATTTTGACGCAGGTAAAAAAACTTTCTGGCGGCGAACGCAGCCGGCTGTTGCTCGCGCGTATTTTGAAAAGCGGCGGCAATTTTCTCATCCTCGACGAACCGACGAACGATCTCGACCTGCCGACGTTGCGCGTGCTCGAAGAGGCGCTGATCGCGTTCCCCGGCGTGACGTGTGTCGTCAGCCACGACCGTTATTTTCTGAATCGCGTCTGCACGGACATCCTCGCGTTTGAAGGCGACTGCAAAATCCATCACAGCGTCGGCGACTACGATTATTATCTGGAAAAGAAAAATCGCCGCGCCGCGCTCGCGCTGAAAGCCGAAGAAGATAAAAAAGTTGTCCCCGCCGCGCCCGTCACCAAAACAAATAAGTCGCGCAAAATGTCCTTCAAAGAAACGCGCGAACTCGAAGGCATTGAGGCGCAAATTCACGCCGTCGAAGCCGACGCCGCGCGCATCGAAGGCCTGTTCGCCGACCCGGAATTTTTCCGCAAAAATGCCGCGAAGGTAAATGACCTCACGCACGAACTTGATGCTGCGAAAGAAAACGTCGCGAAACTTTACAAGCGTTGGGAAGAACTGGAAGCGATCAAAGCGGCGGCTGCACAGAATTAAATTTTTACAGAAGCGAACAAAGAGAACGAAGGACTTCGTTTCCTTTGTTCGCTTCTGTTGAATTTTCACCGCTCCCACAAAATGAGGTTTGACGGTTGATGAGCGGCCAACCATTTTGCGAGGATGTTTTTGGCCCAAGGAAAAAACCTGCTCAACTTCGCCGCGTTCACTTTGTTGACCGCCGGCTGCTCGACGATGACTTCAAAAATAAATTACCCACCGACC
>JAMFSG010000363.1 GCA_026225155.1 Verrucomicrobiota bacterium | reverse complement strand
CGCGGCTTGCGGCGTGATGATGTCGCCGTTGCCGATCACAGGAATATTTTTTACGGCTTCGACGACTTTACGGATGCCAGCCAAATTCACCGTGCCGCTAAAACCTTGTTCGCGCGTGCGGCCGTGAATGAAAATTGCGGCGACACCGGCATCTTCAAGCGCGCGCGCCAAATCGGGCGCGGTCAAATTATCGTCGTCCCAGCCGAGGCGCATTTTGGCGGTGACGGGAATTTTCACGGCGTTGACCATGCCGCGCACGAGCGCGGCGGTTTTATCGAGTTCCGTCATCATCGCGGAACCGCCGCCGATCTTGACGACTTTTTTGACGGGGCAACCCATGTTGATGTCCACGGAAACCGCGCCGCGCGCTTCGACGATGAGCGCCGCGTCGCGCATTTCTTCCGCGACGCTGCCGAACAATTGCACGGCAAGCGGCGAATCTTTCAGGGAAGTTTCAATCAGCTTGAACGCCTTGGGATTTTTTTCGATGAGCGAACGCGCGTTGACCAAATCCGTGGTGCAAAGGCCGACGCCGCCGATTTCGCGCACGACGAGGCGAAAGGGCAGGTTGGTGTAACCCGCCAGCGGCGAAAGAAACAGGTTCGATTCAAGTTGGAGCGGGCCAAAACGCATCGCAGACAGTGTAGCAAAATTCGTTCATTGCGGAAGTGGCAAGGCCATGATAGTTTGCAAAATCAAAATGTTTGACGAAGACAATAATAAAAAGGCAGCCGATAACGGGCAGAAGAACGGCCAGAAAAAACCGTCCGGCGGCGGGTTCAATGTTTCACCGATGACCATTCTGGCGTGGGTGGCCATCGTCGGCGCAACCGTGGCGCTGTTCATGATGCGCAGTCATCTGACGACGCCAGCAGTCACGCTGTCGCAATCCGAATTTTTTTCCAAATTTAATTCCAACGAAATCGCCAGCGCGACCATCAATCTCGGCGGACAGACTTCGCAACTGACTCCCATCACCGGCTCGTTTTACAAAACTGACAAAGACGGCAAGGCGACCAAAGAAGAAATCCCGTTCATCGCGCCGAACATTTTCCTTACGCAAAAAATGCTCGATCAGGTTTTGGCGCCGCCGACTAAAGTTGAAGTCGGCGCACCAAATGCGATGCTGATGAATGTCGTCTGGGGTGTCGCGCCGTTCATTGTTTTGGGCGTGCTCTTTTGGTTTTTCTTCATCCGCCAGATCAAACTTGCCGGCAAAGGCGCGTTGAGTTTCGGCAAAAGCAAAGCGCGGATGCTCAACAAAGATCGTAACAAAACCACGTTCAAGGATGTCGCGGGCGTGGACGAAGCGATTGAAGAAGTTTCCGAACTCGTCGAGTTTTTGAAGGATCCGAAAAAATTCCAACGTCTCGGCGGACGCATTCCGAAAGGCGTTTTGATGATCGGTTCGCCGGGCACGGGCAAAACGCTTTTGGCGAAAGCCATCGCGGGTGAAGCCGATGCGAGCTTCTTCAGCATCAGTGGTTCAGATTTCGTGGAAATGTTCGTTGGCGTCGGCGCGAGCCGCGTGCGCGATATGTTCGAGCAAGCTCGCAAAGCGACGCCCTGTTTGATTTTCATTGATGAAATTGACGCAGTCGGACGTTCGCGCGGCCACGGCCTCGGTGGTGGCAACGACGAACGCGAACAGACTTTGAATGCGTTGCTCGTCGAGATGGACGGCTTTGATACGCAGGAAGGAATCATCATCATCGCGGCGACAAATCGTCCTGACGTGCTTGATCCCGCATTGTTGCGCCCCGGACGTTTTGACCGTCAAGTCACGGTGAGTTTGCCTGACGTGCGCGGACGCGAAGCGATTTTGAAAGTTCACGCGAAGAATGTGAAGCTCGCGCCGGAAGCAGATTTGTCCGTCATTGCGCGCGGCACGCCGGGTTATTCCGGCGCGGAACTCGCAAATCTTTTGAACGAAGCCGCATTGCTTGCGGCGCGCACCAATAAAAAATCCATCGGCTTGGCCGAATTGGAAGAAGCGCGCGACAAAGTTCGCTGGGGACGCGAACGTCGCAGCCTCGCGATGACCGCCGAGGACAAAAAATTCACCGCCTGGCACGAAGCCGGTCATGCGCTCGTCAACGTGATGCTCAAGCACACGCATCCGCTGCACAAGGTCACGATCATTCCGCGCGGGCCGTCGCTCGGCTCGACCATGTCGCTGCCAAAGGAAGACATTTTGAATTACCGCAAAAAGGAATTGCTCGACTCCATCACCATGACGATGGCCGGGCGCATTGCGGAGGAAATCACTTCCGGTGACATTTCGACCGGAGCCGGCGGTGACATACAGCAGGCGACCAACATGGCGCACGCGATGGTTTGCCAATACGGCATG
>JAMFSG010000362.1 GCA_026225155.1 Verrucomicrobiota bacterium | reverse complement strand
TTGCGATTTTGATTCCAACGATTAAACGCATTTGCCCAAATTCCTATCAAAGCTAATAAGCACGGCCATACTGGCAGATCGTGATGAAGTTTAGATGTATAGCCAATTTGAAAATTTGAAAGAGGAGTTTTATTTAGCAGAGTAAAATGCTCAAGATCGTTCGGGGCGAGAGCAATAACGGCATCACAAATATTCTGGGCATCAGTGATATGCGAATCCGTTTTAATTGATTGTGGTTGTGATTGCATCCAATCAAGAACTATCGAGGCGCTCAATTTTCCAGTGAGTTGACCCGGATTTTTTGAGAAGCCTGAATGAATTTCAAATGCTAACGTCTTTGGATCAACAAACGCTATGCCATAAGGTTGTTGCTCGCCGAGTGGCGTATATCGCAAACGTAAATATTTGATCGGCGTGCTACGCCTCAACCAAGGGACAGCAAAACTTGGCTGAGAGTGACCTTCAACAAAAATGCAGTCGTAATCCTTGGAAAATTTAGGATCAAACCGAAGCATGACAGATCTTCCAAAATACTTGTTTTCTAAAGAAGGAATAATCAACCACACAACAACGAATAAAACCGTCGTCCAAATTGCGGCCGCTTTGAATTCTCTTTTCATTCGTTGATAATTGATTCTATGGGTGGTCAGGATTTTGTCTAAATTATTTTTTCGTGCGCACTTCCTTCTTTTTAATTTCTCATTTTTCATTTTTAATTAACCAATGATTACGCGTTATTCGCGCCCCGAAATGCGGGCGATTTGGACCGACGAAAATAAATTGAAAATCTGGCTGCAGATCGAACTGCTCGCCAGCGAGGCGTTGGTGAAAGAAAAAATCGTTCCCGCCAAAGATTTCGCAAAGATCAAAGCGGGCGCGGACAAATGGTTCGCTGATCTGCCCGGTCTCGTCGCGCGCCAAAAAGAATTGGAAAAAACGCTCAACCACGACGTCATCGGTTTCACCACCGCCGTCGCCGAGGCGATCAACGATGACGCGAGCCGCTGGTTTCATTTCGGCCTCACGAGCAGCGACATCGGCGATACTTGCTACGCCGTGCAGATGACGCAGAGCGCGGATATTTTGATCGCCGACGTCAAAAAACTTTTGCCCGTCATCGCCCGCCGCGCGCTGGAACATAAATTCACGCCGTGCATCGGCCGCAGCCACGGCATCCACGGCGAACCGACGACGTTCGGTCTGAAAATGGCGCTCATGCACGATGAATTTTCCCGCGCGTTGCGCCGTTTACAAACCGTCCGCGAAGTCGTTGCCATCGGCAAACTTTCCGGCGCCGTCGGCACGAGCGCGCATTTGTCGCCGCGCGTCGAAGCGTTCGTCTGCAAAAAACTTGGATTGACGCCCGCGCCGATCGCGACGCAAGTCATCCAGCGCGACATCCACGCGGAATTTCAAAACGCGCTCGCGCTCGTCGGCGCGAGCATGGAACGTTGGGCGGTGGAATTTCGCCACTTGCAACGCACGGAAGTTTTGGAAGCCGAAGAACCGTTCACGAAAGGTCAAAAAGGTTCGAGCGCGATGCCGCACAAACGC
>JAMFSG010000361.1 GCA_026225155.1 Verrucomicrobiota bacterium | reverse complement strand
ATGAAAACTTTTGCGGAACTGAATTATCCCGGACGCCTCATCGCGGTCGAAGGTCTCGACGGCTCGGGCAAATCCACTCAAATTTATCTGCTCAAACGCTGGCTCGAAGCCGAGGGCATCAAAGTCTATTTCAGCGAATGGAATTCGTCTTCGCTCGTCAAATCCGCGACCAGCAAAGGCAAAAAACGCGAACTGCTCACGCCGACAACCTTCAGTTTGATCCACGCGACCGATTTCGCCGACCGTTACGAACGTCATTTGTTGCCGCTCTTGCGCGCGGGTTACATCGTATTGTGCGATCGCTATGCGTTCACCGCGTTTGCGCGCGACGTGACGCGCGGTTGTCCGCCGGAATGGGTGCGCGGCCTTTACGGTTTCGCCGCGCAACCGGATTTGACGATGTTTTTTAAGACGGATCTCGAAGTTTCGCTGAACCGGATTTTGGAAGGCCGCCCGAAATTAAAATTTTTTGAAGCCGGCATGGATTTGCGCCTCTCGACCGATCCGTATGAAAGTTTCCGCATTTTTCAAGGCCGCATTTTGGAACAATACATCTCAATGACGGCTGAATTTGATTTCGTCGTCATGGATGCCAATCAAAATGTTGAGAAACAGCAGGTCATTGTGCGCAAGCTCGTGAGCGAAAAGATTGACCTGAAAAAATTCAAACGCAAAAGTCCGTTGCCCTTGCCGCCGGCGATTTCCGCCGAATCAAAAGCCGCGAAAGAAATTGAGGAGGATCTGGCCGCCGTATGAAACATTGCACCGATTCAAAAAATTGCCGGCGCTTTTACGGTCACGGCATTCCGCGCGTCAAACTGGAAGACATCGCCGGTAAATTGATCGTCGTCGAAGGCGCGGATGGTTCCGGCCGTTCCACGCAAATCGCACGGCTCGTGGATTGGCTGGAAACCAATGGCCATCCGACCGTCCAAGTCGGACTCAAACGCTCGACGCTGGTCAGTTCCGAACTCGAAAAGGCGCAGGACGGAAATATTTTGAGCCGCACGACGCTGAGTCTTTTTTACGCAACGGATTTTGCCGATCAATTGGAAAATCTCATTTTACCCGCGCTCAAAGCCGGTTTCATCGTGCTGGCGGATCGTTACATTTACACGCTCATGGCGCGCGATATGGTCCGCGGCATGGACGAAAAATGGCTAAAAAATGTCTACGGCATCGCGCCCGTCCCTGACTCGGTTTTTTATCTTTCAGTTGAACCGGAAGAACTCGTGCAGCGCAATCTTTCCAAAAACGCGACGCTGGATTATTGGGAAAGCGGCATGGATTTAGGTCTTTCGCGCGACGTCTTCGACAGCTTTTTGAAGTATCAAACGCTGATGCAGGAAACCTTCCGCAAGCTGCAAAAAACTTACGACTTCGACATCGTGGACGCCAGCCGCTCGACCGATTCGATCACGAAAGAATTGCGCAAAAAAATCGGCGCGCTGCTGGAAGAAAAATAAATTTCAACCACGGATGAACACGGATTAATACGGATAAGAAACCGATTTAACGCAGAGGCGCAGAAAACGCAAAGATGAGATTTAACTCTGCGCTACTTCGCGTTCTCTGCGCCTCTGCGTTCAGCCTGAAATTCAAAAATCTGCGGCCATTCGTGGTTAAAAAAATTTCAACAGACGCAAACGAAAGAAACCCAGAACTCCATTCCCTCTGTTAGCTTTTTTTCAAACTGCGGGTCAGTTCACAATGAGATTGGTCGTCACTACGGGCGCGGAATTGGTGGGTAAAATTATCGGCGCGTTGGTGCTCGGCTGCGGCTTTTTCGGCGCGTGCAGTTGCTTGAGCAGGTCGTCAAACTGTTTCAGTTGTTTCGGCGTGAGTTGTTTGCGGATTTTTTCGCGCGCTTCCTGGCGGATGTCCTGAAACGACTTCTTCGCCTCGTCCTGGCCGTCGGCGATGATCTTTTCAATGTCCGCGCGCTGGCCGAGCGTCAGTTGCAATTCAAATTCCAGCCGGTCCACGAAATCTTTGCTCAAAATTTCCGGCAAACGCGGTTTGCCTGCATTGGCTGATTTTGGCGTCGCGTTGGTGCTGGTTTGCGCCACGGAATTGGAAGCCGAATTGGAAATTGCCGCCGGCGTTGACGCACAACGCAAACTTTTCAAGTGCGAAAGGTCAGAGTAATTGACCAGCAATCCGCCGGTCAGCACGCCCGCGCCAAAAATCGCGGCCGTCGCCAAGATGACTTTCCATTCGTTCACTGATTAGCGTCGCTTGAATCCACCGAGGCCAGCAACGTGTTGTCAAAGTTCTGCGAAAGGTCGTCGGATGTCGAGGCGGAATTGTCCGGCGCGAAAAACGCCCACGCGCCACACACGACGGCGATGGCCACGCAAGGTAGCGCAGCGCGCCAAAGCCCCTGCACCCACGAGTCAAAACCTTTTGGCACTGCGCGCGCCTGGATCAGTGCCGTTACGCGTTTTTCAAACGCATACGGCACGCGGTCGTCCGGCGCGCTGGCGCGGGTGGTGGCGATCAATTTTTTCTGTAATTCAGGGAGATTCATAATACATCAACTCCAATTTGTTTGACGCGCAAAAATTGCGCACGGTTACAAATACTTTTCCTTCGTCATGCGCGCCAAAATCTTTTTCATCTCGCTGCGGGCGCGAAAAGCACGGACTTTCACGAGCGGTGCCGACCAGCCCGTCAGTTCGGCAATTTCCTTCACCGAACGATCCTCGATTTCTAACAAAGTGATGACCAGCCGCGCTTCCGGCGAAAGTTTTTCCAGCACGCGCGCCACCAATAATTTCGCCGCGTCCGCGCTGTGGCTCACCGAATCCGGCGCGATGGCAAAACGCTCCAGCCAGTCATCTTCCGGCTCGGATAATTCGCTGAACGAAGATTCGCGGTTGCGCTGATGGCCGCGCAAAAAATCATAACATGTCCGCACCGTCATCCGCATCAGCCAATGCTCGAACGGCGCTTCGCCGCGAAAACTTTTCAGTTTGTCGAACGCCTTGAGCCAGACTTCCTGCGCGATGTCCTCCACCTCGCTGTCGCGCCGTGCGTAACGCCGCGCCGTCGCAAAAACACGCGGGGAATATTTCTGCACCAAAGGCTCAAAACTCGCCGCGTCCCCCGCAAGGACCGCCGTAATGAGTTCAGCTTCAGTGCGTTCCATGCTAGAAAAGAAGTAAGCTTACTTGCGCACGAGCCCGAACGCGGATTCGAGTTCCCGCGAAAATTTAGTGATGCAGTCGGCGGCTTGATGCGGTTGATCAAGCAAAATTTTCAATCGCTCCGGCGCGGATTCCGGGCGCACGCGGATCAATTCCGCCGCCGCGGTGATGTTCGCCAATCGTCCCGTCACGTCATGGCGCATGTCGCTGAGTTTTGTGAGCAATTCCACGATCTGTTCTTCGCTCAACGTCACCGGTGCGCTCGGTTTGAAATTCGAAGCCATTTTCAAATCATCGCGGAAGCCGACGCGCGAGACAAGCGACATTCAATGTGAACCGCGATTTATTTGCGCCGCCGACTCACTTGTAAAAATATCCCAGCTCGCGCAACGAAGAATAATCCTTCGCGCGTTCCGTCGTCGCGCGACCGATGATGATGTGGTCAATCACCTCAATTTTCAAAAGCTGGCCCGCGCGGATCAAATCGCGCGTCACCTTGATGTCCGCGTCGCTCGGCGTCGGATCACCGCTCGGATGATTGTGCACCAAAACAATCGCCGCCGCGTTCGCCGAAATCGCGCTTTTGAAAACCTCGCGTGGATGCACCAAAATCGTGTCCAGCGTCCCGTCTGAAATTTCTTCGACGCGAATCAATTTGTGCCGCGTGTTCAACAGCAGCACCTGCAACGTCTCCACGTTTTTCGCCAGATTCGCTTCCCGCAACAGCCGCACCACATTTTCCGGATGGTCCAGCACCGGCGATTCCGCCTGCAGTTCGCCCGCCATTTTCCGCGCCAACGCGAACGCCGCCACCAACGTCACCGCCTTGTCGCGCCCGATGCCGCGCACCTTTTGCAAATCTAATATACTCGCCTGCGCCAATAATTGTAGCGTGCCGAACTTCTGCAAAACCTGTTTACCCACCTCGACCGCGTTCGCGCCTTGCAAACCCGTGCGCAGCAAAATCGCGATCAACTCCGCGTGGCTCAACGCATCCGCGCCCAACGCTGCCAGCCGTTCGCGCGGACGCTCACTCACCGGTTGATCTTTCAAACGAAAACTTTCGGCCATGAAAACCTGTAAGCCAACTTGCCGAATAATTCCAATTTTATTAAATGGCTGGACGGAAATTGAAACGAGAAATAAAGTCGTGAGGTGAAATAGAAAGCCTTGCAAAATTTGAACATTAAACGCTGTTGATGAATTTCATGATATGGAAAAACCACCTGTGCTTCTGCCTAAAAAAACTGCTTATGAGTGGTCGCGAGAACTTTCCAAAACAGCCGCGCGACGTTTCTTTTTGCGCCGATTTCGTAATTCCATTTTGTTTTTTTATATCAACTTTGCCATTGGCATTGTTTGTCTTGCTGGGTTTCGTGCCGGACTTATTCAGCACGAACAGTTGGCTTGGATTTATCTGATCCCAATAATTGTTTGCTCCGTGCCAACCATGATATTGGCATTCACTTATCTTAAGATTGCCAAGACATTTTCAGAATTTCCAAATAAACGTTTTTCAATTTGCGCGGAAGAAGCGGGCTTAACATTCCAAACGAGCGAATCTTCCACGACAGTGAAATGGTCGAACATTAAACGCATTTGGAAATTTTCAGACTTCTGGGTCATTTTTCGTCAGACACCTAGATTGGTTTGTTCACCGCTGCCAGTTGCACCTCTTAGTGCGGAAATTTTCAAAACTATTGAAGATAAAGTAAGACAACATGGCGGACAGATTACTTAATTAGCTGAAGAATTTAATTTCCTCTTCGCCCACTTCGCGTCCTTTGCGCGACAATTTTCCCCGCGCCGCAAATCTGTGTTTCATCTGCGTTCATCTGTGGCTAAAGTTTCCGCCACATGGAATCCGTGCGCACCCAAAACGATTCGCTCACGCCGTCGCAACGGCAAGCGGTCGCCGCGCGCGGAAATGTTCTGGTCATGGCCGGCGCCGGCACCGGTAAAACCAAAACGCTCGTCGCACGCTGCCTCGATT